>NZ_JBFHKV010000314.1:0-8099 GCF_041595215.1 Stieleria sp.
CAAACGCGCAGCGAGTTCCGGTTCGATCCATCGCCGAGGCGTTGATATTGAATAACGTGTCTGCCACTCCGCTGCGCGACAAATCGAACGCAATCTTGACGCCTGGACCTGAAGTCGTCCGCGTCAATTCCGCTTCGACGATTCGACGAACGGGCTCCAGATTGCCTGTTGAGATCAGCATCGACTCATAAACAGCCAGCCAGCTCTTCACGACGTTGGTGGGATTAAATTGTGTTTTGGCTTGCAGTTGAGCCAATCGCTTCATGCGCGCTGCTCGTTCTTCTTCGCTCTGCTTGCCCCGAAGATCCTCAAGCCAATCGATCCACCATAAGGTGCAATACTGTTCGAGTGAGATGTCGTCGACGGTCTGGATGAGGGACCGAAGTTGAGTCTCCGCTTGACCAATTTGTCCGGTTCGAAGTTTCCAGAGCGCGAAAACGTATTGGCAATACCAGTCGTCCGGTAAGTTTTTCGCGAGGGTTTTGACATCCTCAAAATAGGCCGAAAACACATGATCCTGTTGATTGCCCACCAGAAGAATGCGATAGACAAAGGCGGTGCTGGGATTTTGCAGATCGACACGTCGAAGTATCGTCGATTCATCACTGGTCATGCCGTGAATGAAGTGTTGCAACTGACCACGATCATTCGTAAACGCATCGACGTACGCCAGGATGGTTTGGAAGATCGGATCATCCGGTTTCAGCATCGCAGCGCGTTGGAAATCAGAGAATGCTTCCCGTTGTCGACGCATACGGCTGAAGGCAATCGCTCGCTGAAAATAGAGATCGGCTTCATCGGGCGACTCGATCAGACGTTTGGAAATCGCATGAATCTGGTTGTCCAGATTCACAAAGGCCGGTGTTTGTCCGGCGCTCCACATTTTCAAGTTCTCAAGTGGTCCGAGGCGATGCTGAAAAACTGGCATCATCCATCGCATCTCCAAAACCGACTCCAGGTCCTCTTTGGACGCCGTCGATTCGGAACCCAGCAGGGGTGTCAACCGCCGCTGGCTCATTTCCGAGGTCATCAGCGATCGGCGTGCCAAATCGAGTTGACCATTGCAGGCCAGCAACAGGGTCCACCAGTAGTCGTGGAGCCATTTTTGGAGGTCTGATTTCGTCTGTTGCCCTGCTGCCGCTTGGTGATCCAACGCGAGCGCAAGTCGCCCCTGGCGAAAGCGGATGGCGGCAAGGCAATGGTGAAGCTTCCAGTCGCTCCAACGTTCGGCCTGGATCTGCTGGGCGATCCGATCGATCAACGGCTGGTCCCATTGTCTTTCCGGATTGAGTGCGAGTAGACGCAGAATTTCGACCCGAGCAGGCAGCGGCAGTTGGGGCGAGTTCCGCAGCGTCTGTTCCAGGTCATGCAAGTATCGGTCGGCTTTGGGACGCAGATTCGAATCGTCTCGGGCGGCGATCATCAGGCCGAGTGCGACGCGGCAGCGAAGAGGCCAATGCATTTCATATGTATGCTGCCCGGCGGCATATTCAGCCTCTGCATCAAGGTAGGCTTGTTTGATCAACAAGCCGTTGACACGGTCCGCCCATTGATCCCGCGTTTCGTGTCGTGCGCCGCTGTCGGGACGTGTTTGCACCAGTTGGATAACGTCACCTTGGGCCACTTTCGTTTTGACCGCCTGTGGATTCGATGCCTTTTCCGGAGCCGATGCAGCCTGATCTGCATGTGGCGTTGTCGGCACAGATTGCTCTTCGGGAACGTCTTTCGTCGTCGAGGATTGATCATCAAATTGACCAAGGATGACAACCAATTCGATGTAATCGAACCACATTTGGGGCATCGGGGTCCGAGCTTTCGCTTTGATTTCGAGCTGCAACTGCTGGGCTTTCTCAAATGCGCGACGTGCTTCGGTCGATCGTCCCAGCCGATTCAAAATCAACGCCGACCAAGCTGTGTCGACGGCGCGATGCACGAGATTATTTGGCGAGACGCGTCGTGCATCAGAAAACGCGACAAGCGATTCTCGGTATCGCTCCAGGCGGAATAACAACATCATCTCAGAATGGGGATATCTCCAGTCTTTCGGGCGATCCTTCGCTTCGGTGACGACGGCGTCAAGCATTTGTGACAAGTCGGCCGGAGGATCCGGGTGCAAACAGCAGATTCGTGGAATCGTGTTGCTGCCCTCACCTGTTTGCGCCCAGCGTTTGCCAAGCCACTGACGATGAGTTTCGTAGGTGGCACGCGATGTCGGCCCGTCGGTTTGGAGGTCATAGGCAGCGATCATCGTGGCCAAGGCGTGATTCCAACCGAGATGCGGCGCCTGCTGGATCAGTTTCTGGGCAAGCGATATGGCACGATTGATCTCGCCAGCTCGAATCGCGTCCACCACGTCTTCTTCTTTCACGGGGTCGTCGGCCGGCGACGGTATCACGGTGTCGTCTCTGACGGGCGAAACTCCTTCGATCACGCTGACCCTGGACCGGTTGGACAATAGCGAGATCAGAGCGATCACCAACACAGCTGCCACGAGGCAAACAGACAGTTTCATCGGTACGATCGCCGATCTTTCCGGATTGGTCGGAACGACTCCCTGATTGGATTGAGATTCCGCAGGTAAGGCCGTGTCGCTGAACTGGGACAAATCGGCTGACAACATTCCGGGATTTTCCTTGCAAGTCTCGGCTAGCTGCAGCAGGTCTGATTGTTCTGCAAAACCGGCGAGCTGTAACGCGACGCTTGCGGCGCTGTGAGGGCGTTGCTCGCGAGACGGCGACAGTAAGAGCTTGATGTAGTGCTTTAGCTGCGGCGGCAGGTCCTGGCGGAGATCGTCAGTTTCAGCCGATCGCTCGCCGACATCCAGGTTTACACTCTCCGATCTTTTCTTTAGGTGGCGTTGCCTGGGTGGGTGGCCGGTCAAGAGTTGGAACAGGGTGGCACCCAACGAATAGAGATCCGCGCGTTCATCGACCCTCGTCTCACCACGAAACTGCTCCGGTGCCATGTACTCCGGCGTTCCAACGAAGTGGTCTGCATTCGTAAGTCCATCGCGGGTCGGCGTCGGTGATTCGGTTGATTCTTCGTTTTCCACCCAACCGGCCAATCCGAGGTCGAGCACTTTAACGTTTCCGTCATGGGTCAACATCAAGTTCGATGGTTTGATGTCTCGATGCAGCAGACCGTTGTCATGAGCATGCTGCAAACCGAGGGCCGCTTGACGAACAATTTCGCATGCATCGGCAACGCCCAAAGGTCCACGTTGACGGACGATCCGTCCGAGATCGGCACCTTCGACAAGCTCCATGACCAAGAAGTGACGCCCATCGACGCTGCCTGCATCCGAAGCACTGATCAGGTTGGGGTGGTTCACTTTACCGGCCGCGAGCATCTCGCGGCGAAACCGTGCGACCGAACTTTCCGACCGCAGTTTTTCCTCCGGCAGGACCTTCACCGCGAACGCTTTTCTAAGATTCAAATGCACAGCCAGATAGACGCTTCCCATCCCTCCCTGCCCAATTTTTTTCAGCAATCGATAGTCGCGAAGTCGGGTCCCTGCCGCGATCGCGACTTCATCCTTGGTCACGGTATTGCAGTCCGCTGACTGCGACGTCGAAATCGCCTTTTGCAACAGTTCGAATTCAGGTTCAGCAAGGTATCGCTGGCTGCTGCCCTCTTCTTGAAGTTCCTGCAGCAACTTGACGTGTTGCTGTTCGAGTGTTGACGTCAGCGATTCACAGTTCGAGCAAGTGTCCAGGTGACTACAAATCTCACGCGCCTGGTCGTCTTCGACCGCGCCGACGAGAAGGTCGTGGAGCGTTTTTCTGGATGGGCAAGGAATCTGCATCGCAGCGACTCCGGTGGTTGACGATGATTCATTGTTCGCCGGCAGGGTGCGACGTTTGACGCACGGCGGAGTGACAAACGCCGGCGTGCCACATTGAACAACACGCTCGCGCAACGCGGAGCGGTCCATTCGCCGCCGGTTTCGACACTCGGACACGCCTTAAGTCATTTTGTCAAAGCGAGTTACGCCGTCAAAGAAAACGTCCAAGGTCCAGTCTCAACCGCCGTGTCACCCGGTACTTCGCCTGCCTCACGGCCGAAGATTTCATCCCAAATTGCGCCGCGACTTCGGCTGCGGTGTGCCCTTCGAGTGCGATCAGACAAAAACATTGCCAAGTCCGTTCGTCAAAATCCCGGCGGGCCGCGTCGAGAGCGGCCTGCACCGGTGCATGTGGATCCGATCGACCGTCGGCTGAACGTGTCGCCGCTGACAGGGATGCTTCGTCGAGTGACTCGGGTTCCGCGAGCAGCCTTAACTGGATCGAACTGCCTCCTTGTGCACGCGGTCCCCGCAGAGTGCGTTCGAGATGATTGAGGACCGCATTCCTGGTGATCACGAACAACCAGCCTCGGAATCCGCCGCGACCCTCGGGACGCCGTGAAAACGTCGAGATCGATCGATGGACCGCGCCGAAAACTTGCTGAGACACATCCAAGGCATCTTCAGGTTGCAAATCACACTTTCGGCACCAAACGTAGATCAACGGCGAATAGCGTTCGACAAGCTGTTCCCATGCTTGATCGTCTTGTGCGCGAATCCCGTCCACCAGCCCGTCATCGGTCGATCCCGGAGTGGCAAACAGGCTGGGAGACGAAGTCGATGTCATGGCGTCGAATCCGTGAAGAAAAGCGTCAGTGCCGGTGTCGAAACGGCCTGACGATTGAATCGACAGGCCGGAAATCGGCAGGTTCTATCTTCTATCCATCCTAGCAGGATTGACGAGGAATGGGGCGGTCGCGGGAGATGACAGAAAAACGGGGCGTTGTGAAGCAGCCCGTCGATCGTCCGCGGGGGCTCGTTACTTGAAGAGCTTTCCGATCGAGCGTTTCGCTTTCTTGCCGGTGCTCTTGACGCTTTTGACGCTCTTGCGTGTCGAGCCGCTGACCGTGCGAGCGGTTTTGCCGACGTCGTTTGACGCGCTTCGTCGGGTCGAGTCGAGTCCCTTGGCGGCCTTAATCGGTTGCCGAACATCGACCGAGACGTCACCGCCAAATTTGCCGCCCACACCGATTGCCCCTCCGGCGCCGTAGTCAAACTTGATTCGACCGTTTTTGTACTTCGCGTCGGCTCCGGCTTCGACGCCCACTCCCGCCCATGCTTCTCCCGTCACCGCGGCATCGACCGGTCCGACCTCGGTTCCCGTCCGCGCTCCCACCCGAGCCCCCGCAAACGCATTTGCGTTGACGCCCACTCCGTTGTTGCTCACCCCAGCTTGTGCACCCGCTTCCACGCCGACGAATGCCTCGGCCTCGGCGTACGATCTGACCCGGGTGTTGCCGATCTGTCCGGTCTGAGCGACGCCCGTGTCCGCTGCGTAACCGGCTCGAACACCTCCGCGAACCCCCGCAAACCACTTTTCATCCCGTTCCCGGCCGAATTTGGTCCCGCGTTGCTTGTCGTTGCCAGAGGAAACGCCGATTTCGACGCCGGCTTCCTGGGTGAAGCCCGAGTTGAACCACGATTCGCTGACGGCGCCGTTGCGATGGGTCGTGGTGGAGCCGGCCCGCTGTTGATACTTCAGGTTGGAAGTCGTTTGCGGAATCGGCTGGGGCACCCAATCGCCCCAGGGATTTTGGGCCGATCCGACAGAGACGGCCAACAGAGCGACCAAGACGACATTTGTTGCAGTTTTCATAGATCTTGACAGGGTGAAGAGGAGTGAATTCACCCTGCAAAGCGTGACACGTTTCAACGTGTTACAGCCAATTTCAGAAAAATGCGAACGCCGGCAAAAAGAGGCGAAAGAAGAATACGGGTGTCGGTGGATCAATGCCTGTGCGAGAGCCCCAGCCTTTCTGCACGTTGAAGACCTCAATCCGCCAGGGAATCGGATTGCGGGGCGGAGGGCGGGTCCAGGAGTATTAATTCGATCGAACGGACGCTGGCTGCGACTTGGCTGAGCGTGCTTCGTCGCGAGGTGATGATCAGCAACACACTCAGCAGTGCCGCGACCACGAACAAGACGATGGTGGCAGTAATCGACGTCTCCATGGCCAGGTGCTGATCGGAAAGGATCCGTCGTCGCTGGTTGTATTCTTTCCAGAGATCGGCAGGAACATCGCTGCTACTGAGTCTCCCGTTTTTTCCGAACTGGTCCATTAGTTCGTTGTGCAAGTTCTGATATTCGGTCATCGGTCCGTGAAAGCCGTGGAACGCGACCTTGAGGCAGAGGTCCGTGGTCCAGACGGCCGTCGCGCCGGCGGCGATCCAGGTCAACGCAGTGATTGCAGCGAGCAATCCGGTCAACCGTTTCCCTCTCCTGGCGCTTCGCTGTGCCCGTTGGAGTGTCGGATCATGATGCTGACCCGCCGCGGGCTTTCCGTCTTTCTTGTCGATCAACCGCTCTGGCTCTTCAGACATCATCGTTTCCTCGGGTCAAATGGCTTCGTAAGGTTTTCTTGGCATAGTGCAAGCGAGATCGCACCGTCCCGATCGGAATGCCCAGTGTCGTCGCGATTTGATCGTACGAGCGTCCCTGCCAAAATCGCATTTGCAAAAGCTCGGCGGATGCGTGATCGATCTGTTTTAAGGCGTCTTGCAACACCTCCCAGCTCGGCGGCTGCTCGCCCGGACGAAGCACGTCTTCGGGTTCGGCGATCGAATCCAAAGGAACAGCAGCTCGTTGTCGGCGTCGGAGTATCAAGGCGAGTTCCGCCCGAATGATACGGCCGATCCAGGCATCAAATGCCATCGGCTGCTTCATCGCGGGTAACGATCTAAGAACCGACAACCAGACTTGTTGACACACGTCGTCCACCACACCTGGAACCCCACCGGTCCATCGCCAAACCATTCCTCGGACACAGTCGCGTCGCTGAGAATACAGATCATCGAACGCGGAATCGTCGCCGGATTGGAATCGGACGATTAGCAAGGCGGTACGGATGCGTTCTTTCTCGATGCTCATGACAAGACGAAAGTTGCGCGAGCGGCTGTGAAGTTCAAAAAAAATAAACACTTCGACAACAATTCGTCAGTTTGCTGCCGAGAGCTCTTCGTTGTGATTGCCTCTTTTTAAGGGTTTGTTCCGCGCGAGATGGCAGAAAAATGGCGGACAAAAAAATGGGGCGGGTGTGAAGAAGCTCGAATCGTTCGCGGCAGTATGATGGGGGAGCATCGGTCTCGGTTGCGGCGGCGAGGGCTGGACGTTCGCGGCGTGGTGTTCTTCGGCGTTAGAAACGGCACAAGCGGTCTGTCTCTTAGGATCGGACCGGCAGCAGGGGGCGATGCGGATGGTTCGAAATCGATTTCGAAATCGCCCGGGCCAGCCAGACTGTGATCTAGATTCCTGTAGTGCTTGGAATCAATCGCGTGAGGAAAGACTTGTGGCCCAACTGAAACAATTGAAGTCCGAATTGCTGAGTGACGGCAAGATCAGCTCAAACGAAGTCGCGCGAATCCGCCGGTACGTCGAAGAAGACGGCGCATTGGACTTTGACGACGTCGCGTTTCTGGTCGAACTGATCGGCGAAGCGGATGAGGTTTGTCCGGAATTCGACGAGCTGTTTCTACCCTTGATGCGTCACGTGTTGCTCAAGGACGGCAAGATCGATCTTGAAGAACAAACGATCCTCGTCGACATGCTGGTCGCCGGCGGGGCGATCCGTCAGTCGGAAATCAAACTGGTCCGCGACCTTCAAATCGAAGCGACCGAGACGACGCCCGGTTTCGACAAACTTTGCGAAGCCTTACTGGCGATCCCGTCAAGCTGAGCCGTTGCCCGCATCCGAGGCTCCCCGTCGAGGCGCATTGATGCGCCATCGAGCGACTCGGCGCCCTCGAACCTCCGCGCAATCGGCTCCATCGCCGACGACCAGCGCGACACAGAAACTCAAGGGCGCGACGATTCTTCGCTGCGATGGCTCGTTGACGTCTTTCGCAACTGACGAATTGACACATTGTCACAGCCGGTCCAAATTGGCGCGCTGTCGCAATCCACGCCTGTGCTAATCCGCACGGATTGTCATTCCAGGTTGGTGATGAATTGGTACCGGCCAACCGCATGCGAGCAGGCTTTGGAGCGTCCCCGGTTGGATTCGTTCTCCGTCGCGTTGACGGTACATCGTTTGCATCG
>NZ_JBFHKV010000315.1:0-8090 GCF_041595215.1 Stieleria sp.
CAAGAAGCCCGCTTTCTGGGAAGGCAAATTCACCCTGGAAAAGCTGAACGAAGTACCCGAAGACGACGAACTTCGTTCGCTGATGGCGCTGCTGATGCTGGTGCTGCTGGAACGGGGCCGCGGTTAACCGCAGGCCATGGGATAGACGATCAATCGTCGACCACGCCGATCAACAAATTTCCAAACAGGGCCGCATCATCGTTGGTCAATTGACGCGATGCGTTGCAGATCACGACCATGCGGTGTGGCCGGGGCGGTGCGGTGACGATCGCGGTGATCGTCCGCGGTGTGAACGGGTCACCGTCGGGCGGGTACGCGACGACGTCGTCCTCTCTGCTTGTGCGCCACTGTCCGTCAGGCGTTTGCCAGCGGATCGACATCCTCGTCAAACCGCGACCTTGCTGGACCACTTGCACCTGAATCATGTAGCGGCGATTCGGCTCGATAGTGAAGGTCGCCATGCCGCTCGCGTCCTCCGCCGCGGTGATCGTCACTTGGCCGTTGCCGAGCACCACGGCTCCGCGTGGATCTGCTTTGAAGGTCTCCCAGACCGGTTCCAGATCGAGCACACTCGCGCCGATTTCGCCGTCGCCGCCCGCTGCGGTTGATTCTGATGGTTCTGAATCTGGTTGAGCCGATGGTTTCGTTGGCGGCTGAACCTTCAGTGCAGATTGCTGGGTTGCGTCCGCGACGACCGACTGGATCGCTTGGGAAATGCCCGGCAGCAACGTCTCCCAATGCGGATAGGTATCCTTGCCTTTCCAGAGCGACTCGTCACCGGCTTCGGGCCACCAGCGACCCTGTTCGCCATACAGCCAGACCAATCCGTCGCCGAATGCGATCGCCGCGTTCAGGTTCCGCTTCAGCAGTGCCAGCCGATCGGACCGAGTGGGCTGCAGCGTGTACTGGCCGGCAAGTTTGGGATGGATGGCATCAAGATAGATCGGGAATGCCACGCGGACTTGCTTGCTGTACTTTTCTCGATTCTCGACGGCAACCAGCTGAACGCCTTGCGTTCGGACGGCTTCGGCACAATGTTGAAATTGGCGGGCCGAAGTGAACCAATAGCCGTTTTCGCATCCATCGATCAGGGTGATCGAGGGTGGCAGAACATCCAACCAACCGTCGACCAGTGCCGGCAAGAGACCATAAGCGTGACCGGCCAAACACCACTGATCGTCGCTACGGCCGACCGGAGAAGGCCCGCGATGGTGGTGGTCGTCGATGAAGTAGCTGAGCAGGAAGTACGTGCAGATTTCGGCATCGGGGAACTCCGCCGCAATCGCCTTCATCATTTCGCGACCGCGGCGTCGCGCCGCGGTTTGATAATCAGCGAAATCGTGCTCCGTCGCAGCAGCCTGTCGTGAATACTGAAATTGTCGGTGCGGATCCGTGTAGGGCTCAAAGTCTAACAGCAGCCCACGCAACCCTGCTTGGCGGGCCAGGCCGGCGGCGATGCGATAATGGTCGACGATCGTTTGCCAGCCGTCGTCGTCGAACCAATCCACCGCCCCGGGATTCGCCTTGAGCAACAGATAGTTGTCCGGCATCGATTCTTTGGACACGCCCGCGGCGGCTTCGATCGATCGACGGACATCCAATTGGCTCCAGTCGTCGGTCCCGTGCGCCGTGGCCAGCGGATCCGGATTTCCCGAATCGGCATGCAGCGTCAACACACAACCGGTCAGCGGCAACTCGCCAGGCATCTTGTCCAGATCGCGGGCGAACTGTGCGACCGTCGGCGCGTTCCATCCACAAGTGATGATCCGCGGCAAGGGGTGTTGGGCACTCGAGGCGGAGACCCAGAAGAGCCAGAGGACGAGGAACGATTTTCGATGGACCATTCGCTGATTGTAACCCGGTTGTCTCGCTCCGGGTTCGCGATCTGGCTGCCATGCACACTGCTGCAACGGGCAACGGCGTATCGGACGAGGATCTACTTCCTCACCGTACTCATGCCCCCATCGACACCCAGCGTCTGGCCGGTGATCCACGGCCCGTCGGTCAACAGATAGTGGCTCAGCGAAGCGATGTCGTCGATCGTTCCGGTACGTGCCAGTGGGTACCGCGCGGCCATCGCCTGTTCCTTCTCTTGGTCGCCAAAGAACTGGCTGGCCAACGGGGTGTCGACCAGCGCCGGGGCGACGCAGTTGACGCGGATTTTGGGTGACAGCTCGGCGGCCAGTGTCCGGGCTAATCCCTCCACGCCCGCTTTGGCTACGGCAACCGAGGCGTGCAGGGGGATTCCCAGCTTGACCGCGACGGTGCTGTACAGGACGACGCTGGCCGCGTCAGCAGCCCGCAACCCCTTCATCGCGGCCTGGATGCACTTGATCGCCCCGACGACGTTCAATTCAAAATCCTCCCGGAAGGCGTCTGGTGCGATCCCTCGAAACGATCTCAATCGGATCGATCCGGGACAGTAGGCCAGTCCGCGAATCACCCCGGGAAACAGCTCGCCGGAGACCTCGTCTTGGGTCACGTCGATCGCCACGTGCTTGACGCCGGGCAGGTCACCGGCGTGCCCCCAGCTCCGGCTCAGCACGGTCACCGCGGCGCCGTCCTGGACCAGCCGCCTGACAAGCCCCAGCCCGATCCCGCTGCTGCCACCGACGACGACAAACTCATCTTGATTCGACTCGTTACTCAATTTAGATCCACCATGGATGGAAACGTGTTGGTCCTACGCCACAAGCCGGTTGGACAGGGCAACGCTGTGAAGCATTTTTGTTTCTGCGTTTTGCGAGATGATCGCGGCAGGGCGCGAGCCCAATACTGCTAAGTCGAGTTTGATTGGGGCGCCCGGACGCTGGCGCGAACCGGCTGAGATCAATCGATAATCACCCGCCGGGGCGGGCGTTCGAGAAAGCGTAGCGGGCCGGCAATGCATCGCGGGGCGGCGATGGCAGGCTGGGCGGCGATGCAGATCGTGCGATACGAAAAAACCCCGCGAGCGAGGCTCGCGGGGTGACTGGGTCTTTCTCAGCGTTGGTGCTGCCGTGCGACGACGGCAACCGGGTCGATCTATTCGCGGGGGCGGATCGCACCGGTCAGGCCGCTGTAATCAACACGGTCCGTGTTGTGCCACAGCGGTTGTCCGCGTTCCACTCGGCTACGCAGCACTTCAATCTTCTCGGCACTTCCGGCAGGAGCGTCGGTCGGCGAGAATCGGTCGTCTTCATGGGGCACGAAGTCTTCATCGTGTCCGTAACGAAGGATCGCTTCGAAGACGTTCTTGCATCGGGTCATGTCTTTCATTTCGTTCCGCTCAATGATTTCAGTAGGGGTTCGACAACTATGTCTGAACGACTTTGGTGCATCGGTCCAGGCCGACGCACGTGATTCGTCAACAGTCACTTTTTGTTAACAGTAACTTTTAGCCCGCGGGCACAATTTCGCGCAACCCGGGCTGGGACGAGGGGATTATTCACGTCGCTTGACGGGAGTCAAGAAAATTGTTGGGTGGTCCGACGCCGCCGCAGGACCCCGACCGGGTCTGGAATGCTTCGATTTGCGGGCCCCCGCAAGGTGCGAAAATCGCCGCCGGAGCGGCCTGTCGGAAGCGTCGCAAACCGGGTTCATGGACCCTTCGCGCGCCAAGGGGGCAGATCTTAACATAGGCGGCCCACCGCGGTGGATCAATTCACCGGCAAATCGTCAATGGGGCTGCGTACAAAACGACACCTTTGGCGAGAGTCACCTTGCCGACTGTGGAAAATCGGTGCACAATCGCTAGGTTTTCGATCGTTCGCGGGCGGAAAAAAAGTTTCAATTTTTTCTTTGCCGCGGTTTCTTCGGTTCGACTATTTCGTAGTGGTGGTGCTAGGTATGTGGGTTCAGCGAACATTGACGCTTCCGGCCAAACCACGAGGGTTCCATCTGGTGACCTCCGATGTCTTGGACTGCGTGCCCGAGATCGCCACCGTTCAGACGGGACTGCTGCACGTGTTCATCCAACACACCAGCGCCTCACTGACGATCAACGAGAACGCCGACCCCGACGTCCGCGTGGATTTCGAAACGGCGATGAACCACGCCGTCCCCGAATCCCTGCCCTACGTTCATACGGTCGAGGGCCGCGACGACATGCCCGCCCACGTCAAAGCGAGCATGATGGGGGCGAGCGTCCAGCTTCCGATCGGCGGCGGACGGTTGCTGCTGGGTGCCTGGCAGGGCATTTATCTGTGCGAGCATCGCAACCACGGCGGCTCGCGAAAACTGGTGTTGACCCTGACGGGCCTCTGATCGGCCGCGCGTGCTCCAGGACGCCAAGTGAAGCGTCGTTTTGTTTGGCCCGTAGGCTCGGCGCCCAATGCCACCTACTTTGGCACTGAACGAAGTAGCGGAACGGCGCGAGCCGTCCGATTTCGGCTTGAAAACACCGTGAAAGACCGGAGGGCTCGCGCCCTGCCGCTAACAAAAGTACCTCGCTTGACATCAGCCGGTTCGCGCCAGCGTCCGGGCGTTTCGCTGAAGCGTCACGCCGGCAGACGCATCCGCCGATCAGGGGACCAGCTCGGTGCCGACGTGTTTGGGCACGTCGGCCTGGCTGCGGATCATCGAAGCGACCAATGCCGTCCAACCCGTCTGGTGGCTGGCGCCGAGCCCCTTGCCGTTGTCGGCATGAAAGTACTCGTAGAACAGAATCAGGTCTTTCCAGGCGGGGTCGTCGCGGTAGCGAGTTTCTTCACCGTGCGCCGGGCGGGCACCGCTCTCGTCACGCTCGAATAGCGAAATGCAGCGGCTTTCCAATTCCCGCGCGACTTCCATCAGCGTCATGCTCTGCCCGCTGCCGGTCGGGCATTCCACCCGAAACGATTCTCCATAAAAGGCGTGGTAGCGTTTGAGCGATTGGATGATCAGGTAGTTCATCGGGAACCAGATCGGCCCGCGCCAATTGCTGTTGCCGCCGAACATCCCGCTTTCACTCTCACCGGGCACGTATTGGACTTCGTGATGTTGGCCGCCGAAATCGAACACGAACGGTTCGGCGCCGTGGGCGGCAGACATGCTGCGAATTCCGTAGGGCGACAGGAACTCGGTTTCGTCCAGCATCACACTCAGCAGGCGTCGAAAGCGGTCTTCGCTGGGGATCGCCAACAATCGTCGCGTGACCTTCGTCTCCTCGGGATCTTCGCCCTCCATGTACGTCATGTGTTGCGTCAGGTCGGGGCGGCTGTTCAAGAACCATTTCATCCGTCGTTTGAAACCGGGCAACTTGTCGATGATGTGTTCTTCCAGAATCACGCCGGTCATCAGCGGCAACAGCCCGACGAGCGAACGCACGCGGATCGGAATGGATTGCCCGTCGACGAACAGATGGTCGTAATAGAACCCTTCGGTCTCGTCCCAAAGTCCCGAGCCGTCCATGCTGTTCATCGCCTCGGCGATGGCGATGTAGTGCTCAAAGAACTTGCTGGCCATATCGCCGTAGGCTTCGTTTTCATCGGCCAATTCGATCGCCATTCGCAACATGGTGCCGCAATAGAACGCCATCCAAGCGGTCCCGTCGGCCTGTTCCAGGTGACCGCGCGGCAGGGGTTTGCTGCGGTCGAATACGCCGATGTTGTCCAATCCGAGGAAGCCGCCGGAAAAGATGTTCTTGCCACGCGGGTCTTTGCGATTGACCCACCAGGTGAAATTCAGCAGCAGCTTCTGAAATGCACGGGCGAGAAACAATTTGTCCCGATGGTGTGGCGGCCCGCTGGCCTTGTAGACCTGCCAAACGCCCCAGGCGTGGACGGGCGGATTGACATCGGCGAGGTGCCATTCGTAGGCCGGGATTTGGCCGTTGGGATGCATGTACCATTCGCGCAAGAACAGGATCATCTGATCTTTGGCGAATCCATAATCCAGGTGAGCCATCGGAACCATGTGAAAGGCCAGGTCCCAGGCGGCGTACCAGGGGTACTCCCATTTGTCCGGCATCGAGATCACGTCGCGGTTGAACAGGTGACGCCACTCGCTGTTGCGTCCCTGCTTGCGCCCTTCATTGGCCGGCGGCCCGTTGGGATCACCGTCCAGCCAGGTGCTCACGACGTAATGGTAGAACTGTTTCGTCCACAGCAGTCCGGCATAAGCCTGGCGGATCACCGGGCGCCGACACTCGGCGACCGAATCGGGGATGCGTGTTTCATAAAACGCATCGGCTTCGCGCTTTCGCGATTCAAAGATCGCATCAAAGCGTTCGCCCAACGCGGCCGACGAATATTTCGCGATGTCGCCGCCACAGTCTTCCTTGATGATCGGCTCTTGGACGCCCGACAATCGCATCTTGATCGTCTTGGTCACGCCCGGCAGCACCAGATCCAGTCCGTAGGCGGCGCACTTGGTCCCGCGTTGATCCGGGTTGACGGTTTTGACTTCACCCTTGACGACGTATTGGTGAAACGCGTCTTTGTAGTATTCCGACTCCGACGGCAAATCGGGGTGGCGGTCGGCGTTGGTTTCGTTGTCGGTGAACAGCCACGCCCAGGTGTCTGGCGTGCCCATGCAATCGCAGGCGAACCAGAATTCGTCGAGCGTTTCGTGAAAGGTCTTGACCACATCGCCGACCAGCTTCATCGTCGGCCGGGTCGTGCAGCCTTCATCGGTGCACTGCCAGGTCCACGTGTTGCGAAAGAACAACTGGGGCAACACATGCAGCACGGCGGGCTGCGGTCCGCGGTTGGTGATGTTCAGCCGGATCAGAATGTCATTGGGACCGGCCTTGGCATATTCGGCTTCGACATCAAAGTAGCGTGACTGGTCAAACACGCCGGTATCGATCAATTCAAATTCCGGCTCGGTGCGTTCCCGGCTGCGCGAGACGTCGACCAATTCGTCATACGGATAAATCGCGTGCGGGTACTTGTACAGGGCCCGCATGTAGCTGTGCGTGGGCGTGCTATCGAGATAGTAATAGCACTCCTTGACGTCTTCGCCGTGGTTGCCTTCGGGGCCCGTGACACCGAACAGCCGTTCTTTGAGAATCGGGTCGCGGCCGTTCCAGAGGGCGACCGAAAAACACAACCGGCCTTCGCGGTCACAGATGCCGAGCAATCCGTCTTCGCCCCAACGGTAGGCCCGACTGCGGGCATGATCGTGGGGAAAGTAGCTCCACGTCGCGTCGCCGCCGTCGCTGTAATCTTCGCGAACCGTTCCCCATTGTCGCTCCGACAGGTAGGGTCCCCAGCGTTGCCAATTTTGAAGGCGTTTGGCGCTTTCGTCTAAACGTCGGTCTTCGGCAGTCATGGGCATCAGATCCGTGCGAGCGGGACGTGGTTTGCAAACGTTGAAACGGTCGTCAACGGAGCCGACCGTGCGAGCGCGTGGTTGCCCATCCCTGTCGGCCGCAGCTCATGACGGTCTGTCGATTCCATCGACGGGCCGTTGACGAGTTCCGCTACCCTCGAACGAGACGCTGACTTACTGTTCGGATCGGCCGTCGTGGATCATGGACCGGATCCACGACGCGACCCTCCAGCGGCGGCGGAACCCTAGGCTTCGTCGAGCAGGTCGACCGCGGCAAAGGACTGGCCTTCGAGCATCGCCAGGCTGGCACCGCCGCCGGTGCTGACATGGCTGACCTGGTCGGCGAATCCCAGTTGGTCCACCGCGGCGGCACTGTCACCGCCGCCGATGATGCTGATCGAATCGCTGTCGGCGACCGCTTGGGCGACGGCTTTGGTCCCGGCGTCAAACGGCGGCTTCTCAAACACTCCCATCGGGCCGTTCCAGACGATCGTCTTAGCCGAAGCCAGGATTTCCGAGTATTTGGCGCTGGTCGCCGGCCCGATGTCCATGCCTTCAAAGCCGTCTTTGATTTCGCCCGCCGGAACGACTTCTTTATTGCATCCCGCGGGGTCCCCGAAATCGTCACCGCAGTGGGTATCGACCGGCAGCACCAATTTGTCGCCGCCCTTGGCGATCAGTTCTTTGGCCAGATCGACCTTGTCTTTTTCGACCAAGCTGTTTCCGACCGATTCGCCCTTGGCCAATGAAAACGTGTAAGCCATCGCGCCGCCGATCAGCACGGCATCGCAGATCCCCAGCAAGTTGTTGATCACGTTGATCTTGTCGCTGACTTTTGCCCCGCCCAAGATCGCCAC
>NZ_JBFHKV010000316.1:0-8083 GCF_041595215.1 Stieleria sp.
GAACAGACAGGTGTGCAAACGTCGTTACTATCCAGCCCTTTTGAATCCCATGGTGAAGTGCCCCCGCTGTCAGAACCGGCCGAACGAATGCTTTCCGTCCCGCTGGTACAAGCAGGTGCCTTTCTTGCTGACCCTGCGGATTCGCTGGCGCTGCATGCGGTGTGGTGCCAGATTTGCCGCCTGGATTTGGAGCGAGGATCCGCCGAACACTCCCTACCTGCGGCCAGATTCATCGTCGGATTCGTCGGCCGATCGGGATGCCGACGACTCGACCGGGGCGGAGCGGACCGTCGGCTCGGCCACGCTGCAATAATCCGGTCGTGACGCGGCCGTTTGATGGCGAAAGGCTTTGACGATTTCATTGTCGCGAACCAGGAATGCCCCCGGCATCTGAAAACCGTCTCCACCCAGTTTGCCGACGCCGTGACGATTCAAGATCGCGCACTTGAATCCTCGCCAAAACACTGACAGGCCGAACAGTTGTCCGATCCGTCCGCGGTCTAACTCATAGGCCCGATACAGACGACACTCTGGATCGCTGATGCGATCGACATCGCCAAGATCGAAGGACTCAAAGAACGCCCGGCTCGATTCGTCGTCCCCCATGTGCACCAACACGATCCCGGTCCCTTTCGCCTCGATTCGGTCGCGTTGTTCGCGCAGGTCTTGCAGGGCTTCGCGGCAGAACGTGCAACCGCTGTGACGCAGGAACACGACCAGCACCGGGTGTTGCCGCGACAACTCTGCCAGGGTCACACCACGCTGTGACCGAAATTGCTCGTTCAGCCGGCTGGCGGTTTCGGGGGCGACAGAGGACGGCGGCGCGCTCGCGGTTTTAAACGCCTGGAACAGAATCACGGCAAACGGCAGCCACCAAATCAAGTCGTTGGTGATGTTCACCAGGCCCCATTGAATCGGCAACCGGCCTGGCGAGCCCGGGGGCAAAAGCAGCCACTGGTACGCCATCCCGATCGGGCCAAACGTTTTGCCCAAGAACCCCACCAACACGATCGGCCAATGCCGATACGGATCGCGTGCCGCGATCGCGTAGCCCACACCGTAAACACCGACGATCATCCCGACGCACTGCCAAATACCCGGATACAGCGGCCGATCGATGCCCGTCAGGTCGAACAGATCCATC
The DNA here is from genome assembly GCF_041595215.1 of Stieleria sp. NCBI lineage: Bacteria > Pseudomonadati > Planctomycetota > Planctomycetia > Pirellulales > Pirellulaceae > Stieleria > Stieleria sp. The sequence goes on from NZ_JBFHKV010000316.1 coordinate 1,145, forward strand.
GGACGCAGCAGCACCCAGCCTCCCCACGCCAGATTGTAAATCGCCGCGGCGAGCAAAACGTACGTCATCCAACGCGGATGCGACGCGGCGGTCATGGCATTGAATCGATTCATCAGCTCGGTTACCAAACGAAGGCGGTTTGCCCATAATGTTGCGTCGTCGTCAAGTCATCCGGCGACGAAGCCGTTTACCATCATACAAAAGAACCGCGGATTGCCGATGCGAGAAAACACGATCCAACACCGCGTTCGCTATGACGAGTGCGACCCGATGGGCTTCGTCCATCACAGCGTTTACCTCCAGTACTTCGAAATGGGACGCACCGAGTTGTTGCGTGCCAGCGGTGGTCGATACCGAGACATGGAAGACGAAGGGTTGCTGGTCGTGGTCGCCCGCGTCGATTGTCGATACAAATCGCCGGCCCGTTACGACGATTTGATCGACATTCACACGCGGATCACGGAAGTCACGATCGGCAAGATCATTCATGAATACACAATCTCGCTCGAATCGAGAACGCTGGTCACCGCCACGGTCACCCTGGCCGTGATCAACCGCGAAGGTCGCATCCAACGCGTTCCCCAAAGCCTGTTGGATCGGTACGGAACCGTTGCGTAGCCGTCAACGTTGCGTAGCCGTCAACGTTGCGTAAGCCTCAACGTGGCGTACGCTTCCAGCTTGCGACCCGCGCCCCGGGCAAGCAGGATGCCTACCCCGCTTCCTCGGCCGCCAACACGGCTCGTTTGGCGACGATGCGTTTGACGACGACGTCGACGATCGCTCCGGCCAGAATCACCATGCCGATGATCGCGAATTCCAGCTTCGTGCTGATGCCCAGGATATTGATCGCGTTGTAAAGCACTCGCATCACCGCGGCACCGATCACCACGCCCAAAATGTTTCCCTCGCCGCCGCGCAAACTGCAACCGCCCAACACGGCGGCGGCGATCGCGTAGAGTTCGTAAAAGTTTCCGAAGCCCGACGGCTGTACCGAATTGACGTCCAGCGCGAACAGGATGCCGCCGAGTCCCGCCGCCAACGAGCAGAGCACATAGGCGACCACGATCATGCGTTTGGTGTTGATCCCGCTGTATCGGGCCGCTTCTTCGTTGCGTCCCAGTGCCAGCAGGTAGCGGCCATACACCGTCCGGTTCAGGAAGATCGATGCGACGATCGCCAGTGCGATCATGATCAACATCGGCATCGGCACCATCGTCGCGGCCAATTGGGTGTGTCCCAGCAACGCCATCACCCCGGTGGCAACCAATGCCGGCGTCAACGCTTTGGACTTGCCCGATGCCGTACCGGCGGCCGAAATGAGCCAACCGATCGAACCGATCACGCCGCCGACGATCACGAAAACGATCATCATCAGAACTGTTTTCAACAGCTCGCCGGAAACTTCCATCGCGCCGACTTGCCATCGGTCATCGGCTGCCGCACTGCGGAACAAAGGCACGAGTTGCCAGACACACAGCGCCAGCAAGATCAGCGAGCCGATCACCAACGCCAACGGCTTTTTCATCCGGCCGGGATCGGATTGCCACGCCCAGACCAGAAACGCGAGCAGTGTCGGGACGAATAAAAACGTGCCCGCGTATTTCATCACCGTCGATGGCATCGACGCGGCGTTCTCGGAGACTTCGATCCCCAGGCTGCGGATCTGATAACCCGCGATCTCCAACAGCGGTGTCCCCGGGCCCGACTCCCAGCCCAACCAAAAACGCGACGATCCGGCCACGGCCAACAGGACGCCGATCGCCGGAATCGACCAGGCCGAAAGTTTTCGCTCGACGTCCAGCTCGCGCTGAAGCGGGGCGTCGGCGTGCCGGTCGTCGTGGGGGCGCAATCGGCCCAGGTTCCACACCCCGTACAAAAACAGACAGATCCCGCCGCCGAATAACATCGTTGCCCAACTGCACGGTTTGCCGATCGCCAACAACCGCAACCCGTCATAGTCTTGACCGAATCCCAGGGTTCCGTCATCGGTCAACCAGCGCGCAAAGCCACGATAGAACAACAGTCCGCACAGCGTGACGACGAACGGTTGCAGGTCCAGACGCGTGATCAGCAAGCCGTGCAGTAATCCGATCGCGCCGGCGATCAGCATCACGATCAGCACGGCGGCGGTCGGCGAGTACCCTTGTTCGACGACCAGCATCGGCAACAGACACGCGACCAGTCCCACGACGGACCCGATCGACAGATCGATCCCGCCGGTGATGATCACGAAGGCGACGCCGATCGACAGAATGCCGAACAGCGCGCTCCAACGCGTCGTGTTGTACAAGTTGTATTGTCCGACGAAGCTGTCGTTTAAGACCGTCGTGAACAGACAGACGAAAATCAACAAGCCGAAGATGCCTAGGATTTTATTCATCGACTGACTACACCCGTTGCCAAGTTCATGATCTGTTCTTCTCCGATTTCATCGCCGACCAACTGCCCCGTCATTTCCCCTTCGTGCATCACCAGCGTGCGGTCGCTCATCGCGATCACTTCTTCCATCTCGCTGGACACAAACAAGATCGCCAGTCCCTCGGCGGCCAACGTTTCCATCAGTCGATAGATTTCTTCTTTGGCGCCGATATCGATCCCTCGCGTCGGTTCGTCCAACAGCAGAATCTTGGGATTCATGGCGAGCCATTTGCCCAGCACCACTTTTTGCTGATTGCCACCGGAGAGATAACGCACGACCTGGTCGGCCGTCGGCGTCTTGATCCGCAGCCGATCGATGCTTTGGTGTGTGTCTTCGGATTCGGCGGCGAAATCGATCCACATCCCGGCGCCGGCTTTGTCGGACAAACTCGCCAACGAAACATTGCTCCGGACGGAAAAATCGATCACCAGTCCCTGCTCTTTTCGATCTTCGGGGACCAACCCCATTCCGCTGGCGATGGCGTCTTTGGGATTGCGCAGTTGCACGGTTTGGCCGTTGATTCGCACGCTGCCGCCGAGTGGTTGCGTGACGCCGAACAAACACCGCAACAGTTCCGTTCGACCGGCGCCGACCAGCCCGGCGATGCCGACGATTTCACCCGGCATGACCTGAAACGAAACCTTGTGCTTGGGATGATCGGGAACGATCAAATCGCTCACCTCCAGCGCCGGGGTGAGTTGCTGTTCCGATCCAAGGGCGGCCACATCGACGCGTGCCGTTCGCTCGTAGAATCGCGAAACGTCACGACCCACCATGCGGCTGACCATCGCGTCGTGATTGATTTGGTCGCCGACCAACTCGCCGGCGTTCTCTCCGTCCCGCATGACGGCGACGCGATCGGCAAGCGTTTCGACTTCGGCCAGGCGATGCGAGATGTAGATGACGCTGACGCCGTGTTCCCGCAAGCCCTGCACGACTTTGAACAACGCTTCGGCTTCACGCTGAGACAGGCTGCTGGTCGGTTCGTCCATGATCAACACGCGGGCGTCGATCGAAAGCGCTTTGGCGATCTCGACCATTTGTTGACGACCGATCGTCAGCTCACGCACCAAGGTTTGCGGGTCGACGTCCAAGCCCACCGACGCCAGATGCCGTCTGGATTCGCGATCAATTGTTTCGCGATCGATCAGCCCGAATCGTGTCGGCTCACGCCCCAAAAAAATATTGGCCCCGACCGACAGGTTGTCCGACAGGTTCAATTCTTGGTGAATCAACGTGATCCCCAACCGCATCGCTTCGGCAACACTGCCGATGGTGACGGGCTTTTGGTCGATCAGGATTTGACCTTCATCGGGCGGCTGAACCCCGGCCAGAATTTTCATCAACGTACTCTTGCCGGCACCGTTCTCGCCGACCAACGCCAGCACTTCGCCGGGCATCAACGTCAAATCGATCTGGTGCAGCGCGCGGACACCGGGAAAACGTTTTCCCAGCGAACGAACTTCCAGCAAGGGACGCGGATTCTTTCCAGGCGTCTGGCTCACTTGGCGCCCGCGCCCGCTTCGTCTTTCCCGGTCAACTGCTTCAATTCCGCCCAAAACTCGTCGACGTTGTCTTTGCGAATCGCGCGGGCGGGGATGTCCAAGAAACCGCCTTCGGGAATCGCCGATTCGTCGCCCCGAGCCAATTTGGCCAGCAGCTCGACCGACTTGTAACCGTACTGATACGGGTTTTGGACGATCGTTCCGTAGCAGGATCCGTCTTGGATCGCCTTCAGCGTATCGGCGTCTTCGTCGAACGCGACGACTTTGATTTGGCCCACTTTGTCGGCGCCGCGAATCGCTTCCAGAATGTTGGGCGGATTGTAAGCGAACAGGCCGATCATGCAGCCGATGTTGGGATGCTTGACGATCGCGTCTTCGGCACGGCTCTTGGCGATCGCAAAATCAAAGTTGTCGGTGCGGGTGTCCAGGATCGTGTATTTGTCGCCCTTGAGCACGCCGTCGGCGGGATCAAACGGTCGGTCGGGATCATTGGAGCGATTCAGCAATTCGTCGATGATGCCTTGCCGCCGCTGATCGGCATTGAGTTGGCCCAATCGGCCGACGAAGATCATCACTTCGCCGCCCTCGGGCATCGCTTCTTTGACCAGTTTGCCGCACATCCGTCCGGCGTCGTAGTTGTTCATCCCGATGTAGGCCAGGCGATTGGATTTCGGTGCATCCGAATCGTGGGTGATCAAGTTTGTCGCCTTGGCAACGTCGTTCAAGATGCTGGTTTGGTTGTCCGGATCGATGGGACTGACGGCGACACCGGCGACCGAGTCGGAAATCAATTCTTCCAACATGCGTTTCTGGTCGGCGGTTCCATCGGGCGGCATGCGCACCAGGCACTCGACATCGAAGTCCTTGGCCGCTGCCTTGCATCCTTCTTCGGCGATGTCCCAAAACGACGCGATCCCGTTGGTCACGTAGGCGACACGTATCTTTTCTCCGTCGGACGTCTTGACCGCCGCCGTCCCCGATTCGCCGTCGGTCGTCTGGCTGTCGGAGGCGTTGGTGTCGATCTTTTCAATCTTGCATCCGGTCAGCGAGAGGCCGGTCGCGATCAAGAGTGCGGCACACAGGGGCAGAAACTTCGGGGGAGCATGATGAGGCATAGGGGACGGCGATCAAAGGAGGAGCGGGATCGGAAGGGAGTCGATCGGGGGAATCGAACGCCTGTGAGTTTAAGTTCGCCACCCTGCAGTCGCAAGCTTTCCCTCGGCACGATCGGAACATCTGGCAAGGTCTGACGTGCTGTTGGAGTTTCCACGTGCCGATCAGGGCCGGAACGTGTTGCCGCAATCTCGACCTAGCCGATACGCACAACCTAACAGGTCACGTCGAGGCCCTTCCCGGTGCGATCCCCTCCCTCGCGTCATCGGCGTCACCTGTCCCCCCGTTTCTTGGAGAACCCTCACCATGACTTCAACCCTCCCAACGACAGTCGGCACCGCAACGCTTGAGAGCCGTCCCGTGGATGATCGTGGTGTACCCTACGGCGGCACGGTCGCAGCGCGACGCAAGCCGGGGCAAACGCCTGGTAGCCGAGAAATCGCTGCGCCGGGCCACCTGCCGATCGCCGCGGACGATGCTCCACTGGAATCGATTTCACGACTGATCAGTGAAACGGCGCACGACCTCCGCGCCCCACTGTCAACGATCCGTGAAGCGATCCGGTTGGTCCGCGATGGCGATCTGGGCAAGGTGTCCTCGGCGCAAAGCGAATGCTTGTCCGCCGCGATCAACCAATGCAACTGCGCTGTCCAACTGGTCGACGAGATGGTCCAGTCGCGTCGGTTCGATTCAGGGTTCCCCAATGTGATGCGTCAGTGGACTTCCATCGACGAACTGCGAAGCAACGTCGAAGCGACCTTGCAGTCGTGGATTCTGCCGCGCGGGATCCACTTGCTGTGGGATGGTCCGTTTGAGGAAGGCATTCAGATCTATGCGGATGCCACTTTGCTGAGACGGCTGATCGTCAACGTGGCCGGCAATGCGATTCGGGTCACGCGTGAGGGCGGTCCCGTGCTGATTCGTGCCACGGTCAATCGCGATCAGGGCATCATGAACTGGGCGATCGTTGACCAAGGCGCCGGGATTTCGCCGTCAGACATGGAATTGATCGGCGCCGGCAAAGCGCCCGCCAAGAGCATCGGCGGGTTGGGATTGATCATCAGCCGCCAACTCGCCGCGGCGCACTTTTCGACGTTGCGGATCGAATCGCGCGTCGGCACCGGGACCGCCGTCAGTTTCCAAACGATCTTGGGCGGCCCCGCCGCGGTGGCCGCACGGTGGGTCAAGTGGCGGTCGGAGTTGATCATGATCGAGCAACGCAAGATCATGAACGAAGATCAGCGGGTTCACGAGGTCCGTCCGTCCCGCTCGTCCCCGCCGTCTCAATCCCCGGCACCGCCGCGACGTGTCCGCATCGACGTTCCCTCCCAGTTGATCGAACTCGGTGCCGGGGAGATGCAACCGGCCTTCCCCGACCACGTTTACCTGACCACGGTCTCGGTCGGAGCGGCGATCCCTGCAGCGGGCACCGATGCGTTTGATGCCCTGCTGCAACGCACCATGCGAATCACCGAATTGGCCTATCGCACTGGCCGGCGAAGTTGGGTGATCGCTTGGGACGCCGATGGCGAAACCGGGATCGCGAAACGGTCCGAACTCGAGCGGCTGGTGCAAAACGAACTGGGCACCATGCGAATGACCTGGGGGGCGTCCTCACTCGTCTCGGCAACGCCGCATCCGGAGTTCAGAAACTCGCTGGCAAGTCGGCTGAGCGACCTGATGGTGCGTCAGACCTTGGCCGGCGCACAGCAAGCGGTCAGCGATACCGATCAAGTTCGGTTGGGGACAGGCCCGATGCAGTCGACCCCGATGGCCACGATTCGCCTGGAACAGGACGTCCATTGGCTTCGTGAATCACGTCGTTCGCCCAACGGCGTGCCGATGGAGTGACGGCGTCCGTCGCTGCGTGCGGCGCGCGAAATCGAACGGTGATGTGTGACA
>NZ_JBFHKV010000317.1:0-8064 GCF_041595215.1 Stieleria sp.
CTGTTCGATACCGAAAACGATCCGCTGGAACTTGTCAATCAGGCCAATCGCCCCGAGCACGCCGCAACGTTGGAACAGATGCGAAAGCGGTACGACCAAGAATTGGCGAAGTGGAAGCAGCAGGCGGTGGATTACAACGATTACCAACGCTACGGAACTCTGTTTGATCGGCACGTTCCGCTGGACGAAAAGTCGATCCGATAGAAAGACGCCGAGCCTTCTCGCTTATCACGAACGGTCAAAACATCATTCTGCCCCATATCATTCTGCCACTTCCCTTTAATCTGTGCTTCCGCCATTTGGAACACTTGGGGAACGAGCGGACGTCGGGTGCGAACTTGCGTCCTGGATGACGTGTCGTGATGGTTCGAGGAATGTTGAGTGGAGAACCCCGATACGGTGCAATGGTCTTGGGATACGACGAAGACGAATTGACAGACGCGGATCGTGAGCCCGGACCCGAGGTGACGTCGAAACTCTTTCGTCGTTGGCAGAAGGCTGTTCGGGGCCGTTCACCGGCTGAAGACATGACCAATCCTGTCTGGCGCTGGCTTTTTCGCGGTCGTGTCGACCCCTATCACGCAAACGAGCGTTTTCGAAGCCGCCTACAAAAGATGCTCCGCCGCGTGGATTTCCCAAGCGAACCACGCTGGGCTGGGTGTCGCATGGGGCAATCAAGAACCGAGTTGGCCGACGGGCGAGTGTTTTGGATCGCCGGCGAGCACGAAGATTTTTACGATCCCGATTTCTTTATTTACAACGATGTCATCATCGAGTCACGCGATGGTGATGTGCGAATCTTTGGGTACCCCGAATCCGTCTTTCGGCCGACTGACTTTCATTCGGCGACGGCCATCAATGACGGTCAAAGTATTCTGATCCTCGGGAACGTTGGTTACCCCGATCAGCGAGATGTCGGTCACACGCCGATCTATCGGCTCGACACTGAGACACTGGCAATGAGTGAAATTCATTCAACCGGTGAACAGCCGGGGTGGATCAGCGATCACCAAGCGACGCTCAGTGATGATGGATCGTCGATCCTTGTCCGTGGTGGCAAGGTGTTGTCCGACGATGGGTTCCTGGAGAACATTGATGACTGGTCGTTGTCTCTCGCCGAATTCCGCTGGGATCGATTGACCAAACGGCAGTGGATTCGATTCCAGGTGGCTCGTCATGACGGGAGCGGCTTGCATCTTTGGAACTACGACATGCGAAAGTTCGCGTTGGAGTACCCGAGGGCCGGTTTGGACCCTGAGGACGATCTGGCTGACGAGATCGGTGCGGAGCCGAACATGGAGGCCTACGACTCGCTTTACCGACCACAAGTGCCCTACACGCCAATTGATCCGGATCCAGAAGACGACGACGATTGGCGGACCAAGAAGATCACCATCGACGGAGTGCGCGTCCGCTATACCGACGACATGGATCAGTTGACGGTCACCGTCGAAGGTGATCTGCCAAAGGCCGTTGTCGATTCGATCGCAAAAGACGTGTGTGAAAACCTTTCACTCGTTGAGAATGCCGACTGTCGGGTGAAATGGATTGATTGAAGCCAGGCGGCTCGTGCTCGGGCCTCATTTACTATTGCGGTAGCGGACCTCACCGAGAGTTACAACCTGACCTCTTTCCACTCGACCAACGCAATTCGAAGACTGAATGGAGTTCGAGCGCTACTTGCGGGTCAGTTGTTCGATTCGTGGCGGTCGCCAACCGAGTCGGTCGAGAAACTCCTTGGGGCCGATCCGTTCGATGCCGAGTGTCCGAGCTTCATGAATCGCCTGCTCGTATCGAATCTGAACGTCGCTGACGTCCATTTCGTCCGGTTTGGCAGCGTCTTCGTCGGGGCTCTCTCCGACGATCAAGTAGCGAGTGTCGGCGGTCAACTCGCCCTGTACTTCACCGTCGGGACGCAGCACAAAATCGATCGATCCACCGAACTGACCGACGATCTGTCGCAGTCGATCGAAGTCGGATTGCCCGTCGGCATCGAAATCGATCCGGCCCGCGATGGCGACTCCGACTGTCGAGCCGGCGTTCCAAATCGGTGAGTGAATGGCATCGCCTTGAAAAAGGAACCGGTTGTCGTCGAGATCGGTGACGCGTGCTTCGGCAAGATGCTCGCCGGCAATCCGCGCGACTTCGATGGTTGCTTTGGGTTGCGTTTCGATGATGGCGTCATCACGCGTTTCGTAGACCGAGAACGTGACACCGGATCGCAAACCGTCGGCCGATCCGAGATTGATCCAAACCACTTCGGACGCCGGTTCGGTCAGCGAAATGTAGCCGTCTGGTTGAACGTCGTCGTCGGTAGGCGGTCGAAGTTTATCCGAAAGATTGGCCACCAGACGCTCTTTGCGATTGAGTTCCGTCTCGAGCTGCCGCAGCTGCTCGTTGAACTCGGCCATCAACTGGTACTTTTCGCGTCGCTGTTGTTCCAGTTGGTCGGCGAATCGCTCGGTGGTTTTTCGAAGTTCGTCTCGTTGCTGGTTGAACGCCTCACGCTGATCGGCCAGTTGGTCCGCCAGCCGGTCGGCCGATTGCTGAATGACCTCGATCTGCTGTTCGAACGACTCGCGTAGTTGGTCGCGTGATTGGAGAAGTTCCTGGTTGCTTTCGGTTAGCTGTGCAAGTTGTCCGTTCATGCGGCGGTTGCTGTCCAGCGTCATCCCAACCAAGGTTCGGTAGTTGAGCTGGTCATCGGGCAATCCGCCACCGTATGCCAAGACATCGTCCTGATAGGCGTCCCGGATGGTGTCCATCGAGGTCACTTTGTCGAACCCGATCAGCGACTTGAGTTCGGCGACGTGATCGTCGTGGTCACGCAGTCGTTGGTTCAACTCGGCGACACGTTGTCCGAGTTCGACGGCGAGTCGCTTTTCGGCCTGCCACCGATCCCAGCACCAATAGGTTCCGATGCCCAGTGTGGCGAAAGCCAGGACGGCAAAAACGAACAACGCGGGTTTTCGTTGAGTGCTTGCTTGGTTCATCAGTTCTTTCCCCCTGTTTTTCAGCCGCATCGTTACGCAATCGCGATGCCATACGGCGTCACCGGGCGTCCGGCGTGACAGATTGGCCGTGATCGCGCCAGTTTGGCGCGTCGGCAGAAGACATTTTTGCGGTCGCAAAGTACGGCCCAGAATCCTTCCAGAATTGGTACGGCCGTTGCAAATTTAAGCCGGCGGACAGGCGAGACTGTCAAAAAGGCACTCGGGTGAATCAAACCCATTCACTCGTTGAGAAAACACCATTCTTTTGAACCCGTTTAAAAGGAGGGTACAAACATGTTAGCGACTCGATGGGAACCTTGGACTGAGCTGAATCGGCTCAGCCGCGAGATGGACCGACTGTTCAGCCGTGGCACCAACGGCAGCGTGATGGGTGTCGGAAGTTACCCTGCGTTGAACGTCTGGGAAGACGACGACAACCTGTTCGCTGAAGCCGAATTGCCCGGATTCTGCATGGATGATTTGGAAATCTATGTCACCGGAAACCAGTTGACCCTCAAGGGTGAACGCAAGCCGCCGGAACATGAAGGCGGAACCTGGCATCGTCAAGAACGCGGCTATGGAAAGTTCAGCCGGATGGTCGAATTGCCCGGCGACATTGATGCCGAAAATGTATCGGCTGAGTTTAAAAACGGCGTGCTGCATATCACGCTGCCAAAAAGTGAAGCCGTCAAGCCGCGACGCATCGAAGTCAAGGCAAATTAGAAGCCAAGGCAAATTGATGCAGCGCGTTGAGCGACAGGCGCGGAGGCGGTTCGTCGGCCAGGCGAGCCGCCGATGCCTGCGGCGCGTGATTCATTGTTCAGAAACACTGTGATTCTCAATGGAGGTGTGCGATGAGTACCACCATGACAACCACCAATCAAAACGAAACCCTACAACAAAACGGTAACCGACGTGTCAGCGAATACCTGAACGAGAACGGTCAGCAAGCTCGATCGACCTTCCAACCCCGATTCGACATTTGGGAAGGCGACGAGGAGTTGATCCTGTACGGCGATCTGCCCGGCGTCAACACCGACGACTTGGACATTCAGTTCGAGAACCGTCGATTGACGATCCACGCAAAGGTGGACCGCTGGCATGATGGCGAAGGATACCTTTACAGCGAATACGGTGTGGGCGACTTCCACCGGACGTTCACGATCGGTGAAGCGATCAACAGCGAAGCCATCTCGGCTGAAATGCATGATGGCGTGTTGACGCTGCACCTGCCGAAGTCCGATCACGCGAAGCCGCGTCGCATCCAAGTCAAAGCCAACTGATTCGATTGCCAAAACACGCATCGAAACGGTCCAAGCGGATCGAAGTCAAAGCGGCTTGATCAGGCAAACCGTTAGGCGAAACAACGTTCGCCTAACGGCGAACCGCAGGCGTCCGTTGACGCGGACGTTTGCGGTTCGCCGTTGACCACGGCCTCTCGTCTGGACCCGTAGGCTCACGCCCAACGGCTGATCATCAATTGACATCAGCCGGTTCGCGCCAGCGTCCGGGCGTCTCGAGCGAAGCGAATCGTGGCCGCGTGGGCAGGCGGGGAGCCGACGAATCGATCAGCGCGCCGTCCATCCGCCGTCGACGACCAGCATGCTGCCGGTGGTGTAGCTCGATGCCGCACTGGCCAGATAGATCGCGGCACCTTGAATCTCTTCCATCCTTCCCCAGCGGTTCAATGCGACCGCCCCGACGATGAATTTCTTTGCCTCTTCCGACTCCGCGATCGGTTCATTCATCGGCGTCAAAAAGGGGCCCGGGCAAATCGCGTTGACTGTGATGCCGTCGTCGGCCAGTTCCAACGCAAGGGCGCGTGTCATCTGCACGATCGCGCCTTTGCTGGTCGCATAAGGGGTGCGATTGGCCAGACCGACCAGTCCCAAGGTGCTGGCCAAGTTGATGATCCGTCCACGACCGCGTCGTTTCATGTTGGGAATCACGGCCTTGCAGACCGACCAGACTCCGTCGACATTGATTTGCTGGACCTTGCGAAAATCCTCGTAGGTCAAGTCGCCGATCGCGCCACGAATGTTGACGCCCGCGTTGTTGACCAGGATGTCGACCGCGCCGAAGGCTTGTTCCACGTTTGCGACAAAGGTTTCGATCTGGCGTGCGTCGGTCACATCGGCCTGTACGCCGATCGCTCGCACCCCGTAATGGTCGCCGATCTGCGTCGCAGCTTGTTCTGCTTCGGCGGCGTTTCGGCTGCACAAAGCAATGTTGGCACCGGCCGACGCCAGTCCCGCCGCCATCGCATATCCCAGTCCCTTCGATCCCCCCGTCACCATGGCCACCTGGTTGGTCAGATCAAACAGTTTGATTCCCGGCAAGACGGCTGTTTCAGGCATGCGGAACTCCTTCATGAAGTTTTCGGCGACAATTGAATCAATCAGGCATCGGCCAAGATGTCGCGACCGATCTTACCCGGCAGGATCACCTTGATGGGGATCTCCATCGGATAGCGTTCTCGAATCTGTGCGACCGCCTGCAAAATCTGTCGCTCATCATAACGCGTCGAGAAGTGCCCCAGCACGAGCGTCTTGATGCGACTCTGGGATACCATCTGCATCACCTGATCGAGGGAACTGTGCCGATTCAAGCTCGGATCGGCAGGGTTCATTTCTTCCTCGGTTAAAAACGTCGCTTCGTGAATCAACACGTCGGCATCGTCGTACCGCCCGTCGGTTTCGATCGGCGTGTCGCCCGAATAGACTAGTTTGGTCCGCCGGATCGGTTCAACAATCGCCGCTTTCCCTTTCTCCATCTTGATCGCAACGATTTCCTTGCCCGACAAGCCGACGTACTCGGGCTTGAGTTTGTTGCTGATCGCTTCGACGAAGTAACTCAGGCTTTTCGATCGGCCGGGCAGGATCGGCACGTGACGATTGGCGACCGCGCGCACCACCAAGTCACTTCGCAGCGGCACCTCGTCTCCCGGATCAAGTGGGATCCACTTCGCCCCCGAGATCTGTGGATCAAATTTCCCCATGAACCCGGCCAGTGCGGGAAACGATCCCGAATGGCGTGGGTAATAGATCGACAATTCCGGTCGCGCATTGAGCTGATTGAATTGCAGCAACCCGGCCAAGTGGTCGCGGTCGGCGTGCGAGATGAAGACGTGTTTGACTTTCCTGGACTTTTGAAGCAGCCCCGCAGACACGCCGTCGCCACAATCAAACAGACAACCCAGTTCGTCGACGAAATACCACGTCGAAAACAGCGCGGTGGAATATCCCGTGATCGTGAGGCGATGGTCTGAACTCATGGGACGATTTCTCGAGTGGCGTAAGCATCCTGCTTGCGTTTATACCCGAGTGGCAAGCAGGATGCTTACTTCACTGATCAGTCACTCGCGACCGTTGATCTCGTCGATCGCCCGTTCATACGCCCGCTTCATGCCTCGGCTGTCGGTTTCGTCCAGCAATCGCTTCAGAATCGGGAGCGCTTCGGTCGCCCGGGGACGGACTTTGCCGAGCATGTACAGCGAATAGTACTGTTGCCGTCGATCGTTGGATTCGATGCCTTCCAGTAGAACGGGGACGGCTTCGGGGCCGGCGGTATTGATCGAACGCAGGGCGTCTTTGGCAAAATTCGTGTCGTCGGGCACCGGCAACAACTTGAACAGCGCCGGCACGGCGGACTTGGCATCGGCACCCAAATCACCCAACGCCACCGCGGCATCGCGACGGACCGCCCAATCCACATCGTCGAGCCCCTGGATCAACAGCGGCACCGATTTTTCCCGATCCGATTCGATCTTTGCCAGACAAGCCAACGCGGCGGCGCGCAGATCGGACCATGAATGGTTCGTCAGGGCGATCACGTTGTCGGACAATGAACCGGCCTGGTCGCCCAACGTCGTGACCGAACGCAGCGACGCGAGCACGACCAGATCTTCGGCATCTGACAGACCATTGCCCAGCGCCGCGATCAGTTCTGCCGAGGGTTCCGCCGTGGTGGCCAGTGCCGCAGCCGCCGCGGCACGCACCGAGGCGTCATGATCGCCGAGCAATTGCATCAACCGCGGAGAGCACCGTCTTGCAGACTCCCCGACCGCTTCGATCGCGATCGCCGCATCACGGCGCACGCTCGCGTCGGAGTCGTCCAGGCCGACAATCAACGCATCGATCGCTGCGGTGGATTTCGATTCCATTCGGGTCAAACCGCCGATCGCGCTGCGTCGCACCTCGGGATCGTCATCGTCGAGCGCGTCGAGCAACAATGTCGTGACGCGTGGTTGGTCCTGATCCACGTTGGCCACGGCCAACACCGCTGCCGCTCGCACCCCTTGTTCGGGATCCTGGCACAGTGTTCGAAGCCGCGACACCACGGCATCGTCCAGTTGCGGATAACGCCCCAGCGACGCCGCTGCGACTTCACGCAGATTCGGATCGACATCATCCAGGCAGGCCGCCAACGGTTCGATCGCCGCTGCCGGAACCGAACGCATCTTGCCGATCGCCTGTGCCGCAATCGTCTTTGCCGCACCCGTTTCATTTCGCAACGCGTTGAGCAGGGGTGGCGTCGCGACCGGGCCGATTTGCGCGAGCGCCTTGGCCAATCGGACGCGAGAATGGTCGGCATCGGACGCCGCGTTCAAGAGTGCCGGAACCGATGCGGCCCCGATTCGTCGCAGCGCTTCATCGATCGGCATCGGTTGGTCGGAATCGGTTTCTGCATCGGCGTTTGAGTCTCGTTTGAGTGCGGCGACAAGCGGGCCGACCGCCCTTTCGCTGCGAGGTCCCAAGGTGCCGAGCGCGAACGCGGCGGCGTCTCGTTGTTGGCTGTCGTCTTGTTCCAGCAATTCGATCAATCGGTCGACTGCTCGATCCGACGCATCATCCAAATTGCGTAGTGCGATCACGCCGCCGCTGCGCACTTGGACGTCGGGGTCCAGCACGGCATCGATGATCCATTGGATCATCTGATCATCCGGCTCCGCCGCGACGGAAACGGCGACGATCGCCGCGGCGCGGACCGCCGAGGCCGGGTCGCCGAGCAATTCGATCAAGCGATCTCGGTAGGGGGCGGCGCGTTGTTTTGTTTTGGCCAGTCCCTCGGC
>NZ_JBFHKV010000318.1:0-8028 GCF_041595215.1 Stieleria sp.
GCCCACTGCGGAGGACTCGTCGCCTCGTCCACTGCGGAGGGCTCGTCGCCTCGTCCACTGCGGAGGACTCGTCGCCTCGTCCACTACCCGATAATTGAGCTGACATCTAATACTTGTGTTCCGTCAACTCTTAGGTTAAGTGTGCCGCGAAAAAAAGGGGCACCCATGTACTTTCCGCACCACGTTTTGCCGCGCCTTCATCTGAACGACACTTACCTCAGCGCACCGCTTACCTCAGCGCACCGGCGCGGCTTGGTCGTCGGGACCGGTGATCGCTTGTTCGGCGCGTCGACGCAGCGTCAACAACTCGATGCGCCCCGGGCACTGCGACTCCATCAATTCGATGGCTTTGCCAAGCGTTACCGATGCCCTTTCCGAGTTGGCGGTCTGTTGCAGCGCGATGGCGAGCACAAACAAGTCGAAGGGAGACGGCTGGATTCGCAACTGCACCGCCGCTTCGGCCTCGTCCAACGCCTGGTTGCCATCGCCATCGGCCAGATACGCGACGGCCAATGAATAACGGAAATCGGGATTCAGTTCGTCTTGATCACGAAGCTCACGGGCCAATTGGATGGCACGTTGGGGGTCGCGAATCTGCTCGGCCGAGCACTCCGTCAGCACGCGGATCAACGCCCGTCGGTACTTGGGCGAATCGGGCAACTGCTCACGGAGACGAAGCGATTGTCGATAATGAGGCAACGCCGCGATCAGTTTGTCTTCGCCGGCAAGCAGTTCGGCAAGATAAAAATGACACCATGCGAGGGCGTCGCTGTAGCGCACCTGGGTTGTTCCGGCGTCGACGACAGCCGTCAACTCGTCGATGACCTCGCTCAGCAGCGCGCGTGCTTCTGCCGTTTTGCCTTGCAAGCTCTTCGTCTTGGCCAGTCCCATGCGACTGATCGCGACGTCACCCCGATATCGAATCAGATCGGGGAAGTCTTCGCTCAGCCAGGTGAATTCTTCGATCCCGCCGTTGAACGCCGTTTCCGCCATGCCGTGCTCATTGAGATCTCTCAAAACCATCGCCAACATCACCAAACACTGCGCTTTGGCTTCGCGATAGACCGCGACTTGGGGATAGGTCTGCGACAGCGAAATGAGTTCTGACACCGCTTGGTCCAGATGAACTTTCGCATCGCGACTGCGAGAGGAAAGGTGAAGCATCTGGGCGATGTTCACCCGCCCTGTGGCCACACTTTGCCGATACTTGGGCATCCCCGGACGCTGATTGAGCAGGACAAGGTAATCCTCCACCGACGATTGATAGGCGTCGAGCGGCCCGTCATCATCGCCCGACAGCCGCAATGAATTCCCCAGCAGCACGCGGGTGAGCGCCAAGCCTTCTCGATAGGAGATTTGCTCGGGGGCTTGGGCGATCAGACGTTTGAACTCGGATTCCGCGTGGCGTAGTCGCTCGGCGGCTTGTTGATCGTCACCGGTGACTTGCAAGAGTTGTGCGACTTCGCGGCCGCACATGGCCAGCCCCTCGCGAGCACGAAGGTTGTCCGGTGCTTCGTCACGGATCCGAGCAAAGCCTGCTTCCGCGGCGGCGAACATCTCGGCCGCTTCACCGATTCGATCGACCTGCACCAGCAGTTCGGCGTAATTGTACCGGGCACCGGCAAGATCGATCTGGGCGTTGCGTTGCAAATCCGGATCGGAATGCGGTTGATCGAAGGCGCTGACGGTTTGTTGGAAGTACTGTTCGGCTTTCTCGGCGTCGCCGATCGACATGGAGAGGAGCGCTCGACGAACCCAGACATTTGCCAGGTCGATATTCCAGCTCGTGTCCTCGGGATGTTGTTGTTTCAGCAGCTCCAGGTTTTGCTCGGCAATCTGATAATGCCTGTCGGCTGCATCGTGTTCGTGCATCGTCCGGCGCAGGTCAGCCAATCGGATCCTCGTGCGTGCCGCTTCGCGACGCAGTTGCGGATCGTCTCCATCGATTTTTAGTAACTCTTCGTAATCCTCCGCCGCGGACTGCAATAGGCCTGCCCGCACCGCGCTGGTGGCCGGAAAGACAGCCAGCACCTCGCTCACGCCTGATAGCGATCGATCGATCGCATCTTGGGCACGGCGAAATTGTTGCAGCGCGAGTTTCTTTGCGGCTTGCTCTGCGTTCAAGGACTC
Source organism: Stieleria sp. (assembly GCF_041595215.1). Taxonomy (NCBI): domain Bacteria; kingdom Pseudomonadati; phylum Planctomycetota; class Planctomycetia; order Pirellulales; family Pirellulaceae; genus Stieleria; species Stieleria sp. The sequence goes on from NZ_JBFHKV010000318.1 coordinate 2,131, forward strand.
GGTCGCCAGCACAAGTGCTTGTTGTTCTTTTCGCAACGACTCGGCGACATGATTCTTGGCGTTCGTTGTGACCGCAGCGATCGCGAAACCGGCCACGGACGCGACCAGCAAGACGCCTGCCATCGCAAGGCTCAAGGTTCGATGATGGCGAAACCACCGCGACGCTTTCTCGAGTGCCGTGTCTTGATAAGCCGAAACCGGTTCATCGGCCAGCCAACATTGAATGTCGCCGGCAAGTGCTTCGGCTGACTGGTAGCGTTCACTTCGCGACCGAGCCATCGCTTTGGCGCAGATCGCATCGAGCGCCCGGGGCGCGGTCGGAACGACCGAACGGACCGTCGGCGTGGGGAACACACGAATGCGACGCAACAAGTCGTGGGCGGTGTCTTTGGTGTCGGCCGGACGAGTCGTTTCGTGCGGCGATTTTCCGGTCAGCATCGCGAACAGGATTGCCCCCAATCCATAAATGTCCGTCAACTCGTCGTTCAAACTCACCCGACCGGAAGCTTGCTCGGGCGACATGTAGGCGGGTGTTCCCAACGCTTGTCCTTCTCGCGTAAAGCTGACGGAGTGTTCGTCGTCAAACACAACCGCGTCCATGTCCACGTCTTCTCGGGGTGCTTCATCAAGCTTCTTGGCCAATCCCCAATCGACCACAATCACTTCACCGAAGTCGCCCAACATGATGTTGCTGGGTTTGAGGTCGCGGTGAATGATGCGGCGGGAGTGCGCGTAGCCGATCCCATGGCAGATCGACACAAAGATGCCCAGCAAAGTCCGCAGCTCCATCGCATCGATTTCCGCGGGCGGCCGACGGCGGTTGGCGCTCCGCAGGTGGTCGCCGAGTGTTTTGCCACGCAAGAAACGCATGGTGTAAAACGGCTGGTCTTCCTGATTGGGCGAAAGTTCGTAGACCGGAACAATGTTCGGATGCTCGAGCTGGCCGGTGATCTGAGCTTCGCGAATCAGCTTCTTGTATCGATTCTTTGTCTGACGCTTGCCGGGCAAGACCTCTTTGAGTGCGACTTCTCGGTTAAGGATCGAATCGCGTGCCAGCCAGACACATCCCAGGCCACCGCGCCCATGTTCTCGCGTCAACCGGTAACGGTTGCGGGTGCGGGGCCGCGATTCGAGCGTTTCGAACAAATCCGACTCGTCGCCTCCCTCGCCGATGGCTCCCTCGGAGGACCGAGTCGCATCGTCAGATTCCCCCATCGTGCCCGGCGAAGGAGTATCGATCGTTTCCTCGTGACTTCCCCGCTGCGTCTTGGAAGGAACCGCCGTGTCTTTGCCAACCGAAGTGGAATCGGCGAGCAGGAGTCGATCGATTTCACGCTCGATGTCTGCTTGCTGCTCTGCCGTCAGAATCGACTGTTCACGCAACATGTCGACCAACCGCTGGCCGGAACTTTCCTCCAGTTGTCGGGCCAATTCCTCGAGACGCTCGGTGTCGATTACCCCCATTCGCACGGCGAGGACGACGAACAAGAACTCACGTTTCACGTTCACGGGAGGCACCAAACCGTACGAAAATCTCGACGAAACCGGGGCTGCGAGTATAACGGCCGTTCCCCCCCGCGGATATCCGCCGCCCGACGGGGGCCAATGGCACGTCCTGTGCGTTTGCGACTTGATCCTTGGCTGTGTCGCCATTGCTGTTGTGCGCCGGCTCGCCGTTTCCCCCGATTGGCAGGATCAGACAAATGGACTCTTGGTTTCGAATGTTGTCGCCTGCCGTCAGCTTTAAGTTGCCGGTCAGCGGTGATGACTCGATGGAATACAACCCGTGGACAAGTTGAAGGAGTTGGCAACAGCAATCGGACGCACCAAGGAAAAGCACAGGGAGTCTGCCAAAGCGAAAGCCATGAAGGTCATGGATCGCTTCAAACAATCCGATCCGCGAGCGTACCAAACTTACGTTAATGAATGACCGAACACCGACAACGGCAAACCACCACCCGGCTAGATCTGCCGGGTTTGATCCATTTTCTTGTCACCCATTTTCCTGTCTGCCCTCTCCGAGCCCCAATTTTCTGCCCGCTATTTCTCTGCCAATCGTTTAGCAGCTTCCGTTGGGCATCGGCCAGCACCAATCGAATGCCCCCCAAACATTTCTCGCATCTTCCGTGCCCGCGCGGCGCTGCGATGGCAATGCGCTGCGGTTATCCTTCACTCATCGAAGTCCAGCCGAAGAGAAGAGGAGCCCTTCCGTTGAAATTCTTAAAACGTCTCGTGGCCAAGCAAGAACCGCCGTCCATCTTGACTGACCGACTGTGGGGGCAGGAAGTGTTCGGCGTCAACGTGACGGCGTTATCGACCAAGAGTTTGGACGTGTACTGGAAGGCGACGTCGAACGAATGGCGTCGCAAGGACGGCGAACGTCATCTCTACGAATATCGGACCGATGTGACGCTTGTGTCGGACACTGAGAATCGTGCTCCGCATGCGATGCGCGTCGAAATCGCCGGAAAGGTGATCGGGCATCTGGGGCATTCCGACGCCCTTCAAATCTACCGTCGGTTGAACGATTTGGGATACAGCCAAATCCACTCCATCTGTCAGGCCAAGTTGGTCGGACGCACCGGCCACTGGGACGTAAAACTTGATTTGGATCTTCAGTTGTCCGATATCAGGTCCGCACGGCCAAAGCCCAACAACTAGCTGATGAGCGACAGAGCGGCACGGCGACAAGTGGTCATTTCCGTGTCCCCGGGGTTGATCCATTTTCTTGTCACCCATTTTCCTGTCTGCCATCTCCGAGCGTCATTCTTCTGCCGGCTATTTTTCTGCACTCGTTTAGCAGCTTCCGTTGGGCATCGGCCAGAATCCATCGAAACCGTTCGTGCCATGTCCCTGGCTTGGATCATCCATCAGACATGACGGTCTCCCTTCGTGGTCCGTCCCCATGCTGCCCACGGCTCACGACTGAATCCGGTACGATTGAGGAACTTGAAAGGCACCCGACAGTGCCCCTGAAAAATGCCCTTGCATCAAGTGGAGACCGCAAGCATGCCCCGCTTCAACTTATTGACGGCTCTCGTCATAGTGCTCTGCGTCAGCCAAGGAGTTTGGATCGAAGTTGCCAAAACCGAGGAAAACGGAAAAGCGATACTCGAACGCAGGCAGGACAGATCAGAATTCTTTGGGAAGCAATACACGTACGATGTGACTTTCGAAGACATCGCTGAGGGATCGCTACCCTACATTCATCGAGCAGCCATCGCCAAAGGCCGACGCACCTTAACATTGGGGACTGCGGGTGATCGGAAGAAGCCGGTGCCATATTTGCTTACGCAGCACGGAGAAAACCCCGGCGAGCCGTATCTCGACGATAAGTCGATTCTAATGGTTTGGGAGGCGTCCGATGGTTTGCACACAAGACGGTTCGCGAGACACCTCTTCGGAAATCGCAAAAGTGGAGTTTTTGAACATGAGGCACTTATTGAATCAGAAGTGCGTGCTGCCTTTCTGCAAAGTGATCCATTTGTTAGCTGCCTCTTTGCCTTCACAAGCGAGCTAGGTCGCATCACTGGATCGGAACCTCTTGTAACGAACTTTCATTCTGATTTGAAAGCGACGGCTGAGTCTCGACCAAATTGCGGACGGGTTTATCGAATCACTGGCAAGGAAAAAGGATTCTTCGTGATCGTTTCTGACGCACCTGAGTATCACTTTATTGAAGCCAATTTCCCTGGAATACAGGTAAACTCGATCGTCAAGTTTGGTGACACCTATTATCCGGCGAGCGGCAGCACCTCGCATGCCGGTTGGAAGAGTACTTTCGCTCTCAAGTCAGTGAAGGACCTTGAGTCGCCACCCAAAGATTGGTTTCCGGACTGGCCAAACGGTAGTGCCGTAACCACCTTGCCACACAGGACGGTCGAGCGAATTCCCTACTCGCCAGGTGAAGTGCAGGCAATTCGACTACATCTTGGGGAACTCGACTGGAAGCCACCGCACGTGCTCGAGAAAGAGTCAGCGGCTTTAACCACCGACAAGTAAACGAATTGCTGCGAACCGTTTATGCCTGCCCTCCCTCCAGCAACGCCCATAGCTGTTCCTCGGGGTCTGTCCCCATGCTGCCCGCCCTCCGGTCTTTCAAAGTCAAACCGGACGGCTCGCGGGCTGTCGATTTCGTCGATGTTCTGAAAACAGCGCGATGATCTTAGCCCGACGCGTGAGCGAGTTGCCCCGCGTGGCTCCTTGCTAACGCATGCGGGCTTAAATCGACAGGCCGCTCGCGCCGTTCCGCTAACTCATACAGTGCCAAAGAAAGTGGCAAGGGGCGCTGACCGTCGTGCGCGGATTTCACCGCAATGCGTTCCGGTATGCCATCATCCTGTAGTAGTCAATCAGGCCGAAAAGATCTTGCTTGACTGGATCTCAAGTTCGCAGTCGCCGCAAACGGTTACTTTGATCGCCGAATAGGTTTCGGTTGATTCGTACATTCCGCCGGGCGACAGCGTTAGCTGCTGGATCGTTTTCGCGTCCGGATCGACGATCAGATAGGTTCGCACGCCTTGGGTCTGATAGAGTTCTCGCTTGTAAGTCAAATCGTTCCGCCGTGTTGATGGCGAAAGAACCTCGACGACCAGGTCCGGTGGACTTTCCAGATGCTGATCGGGCACGCCGCCACAAATCACGATCAAATCCGGACGCACCACCGTGTCATTGCTCACGATCCAATCCAATTCGGCCAAGGCAGTGGCATGACACCTCCTCTGTTCGATGACGACACGAAATGCAGTCAACAGTGACGCAACGACTTCCTGGTGTCGCCCAAACGGGCTCGGCGTCATTGCGATCGCGATTCCGTCCCAGAGCTCCCAGTCCCCCTTCCAAAGTCGATAGTTCTCGATGGTGTAATGGGGTGCGAACTTGATCGCGGCCGACATGATTCGCTTCCGTCAAAAGATGGTTGGTCGAGGGAGCCTTTGCCAGCGATACTCTCTCTCGCCAGCCTATTGCGATTGTATCTCAAAGGACTTGAAGTCCCAAACGCTAAGCGGATACAGAGCTGAAAGGTGCCACCCTCGTGCCATGTCCCCGGGTTTGATTCTCCCTGGGTTGATCCATTTTCTTGTCACCCATTTTCCTGTCTGCCATCTCCGAGCCCCATCATTCTGCCCGTTATTTTTCTGCCACTCGATCGGCAACCTCCGGCGACGTCCCTTGATCGCTGTATTCCGCGGGCTCCGAGGGGCATTGCATCACCACCCGTTGCATGAACCCCTGTCGATCGTCGATACTTCCGCGATCATGACGAGCTAATCGGGGGGGGACGCAATGCTGGCACGACTGAAGACGTTTACTTTGTTGGGCATCGAGGCGATGCCGGTCGACGTCGAAGTCGACATCTCCCCAGCCGCGATGCCGAAAACGATTCTCGTCGGATTACCCGACACGGCCGTCAAAGAATCCACGCACCGCGTCGAACGGGCAATCGTCAACAGCGGCTTCACCCGGCCGCACGACCGCGTCGTGATCAATTTGGCCCCCGGTGATTTGCCCAAGCAGGCGGCGTCGTTCGACTTGCCGGTCGCCCTCGGAGTGCTGGCCGGCAGCGGGCAATTGATCCCAGACCGGCTGGACCATTACGCGATCATCGGCGAGTTGGCTCTCGAAGGGCACACGCGTCCGGTCAAGGGCGGACTATCGATCGCGATCGAAACGGCCAAGAACGAGGGGCTGCGTGGGATCGTGTTGCCGGCCGAAAACGCGGGCGAAGCGGCAGTCGTGGAAGGGCTGGAAGTGATTCCGGTGGAGAGTCTTTCGCAAGCCGTCGCGTTTTTCGCCGGGGAGATCGACATCGCGCCGGCGCCGAGTCGTCTGGAACAGCTGTTCGAAGAATACAGTGCCTACGATGTCGACTTCGGCGACGTCCGCGGCCAAGAAGCA
>NZ_JBFHKV010000319.1:0-8004 GCF_041595215.1 Stieleria sp.
CCAGGCACGCGGCCTGTCGATGCAAGCCCGCACGCGTCAGCAAGGGGCCACGCGGCGCCCCTCGCTGACGCGTCGGGCTGGCGTGATCGCATTGAATCCAAAAGATCGACCAAATCGACAGGCCGCACGCGAACGCGCAGCGAAATCGCCGAAGCGTGGGTCGCGATGCTGACAGCGGCGATTCGAGAGCAGGATGCGCAGACGCCCATCACCGTCGGTGTGATCCCCTGGGCGATGGTCTGGCCCAATGCCAAGCCGTTCTTCTATTCCCCCGAAATCGCCAAGCACTTTGACTTCGTGAGCATTCATGCTTACCCCGGCAAGGACAAACTCGATCAGGACCTCGCCGCGCTGGCGGTGTACGACATCGGCAAGCCGCTCGTCGTGGAAGAAACCTTCCCGCTGAATTGCTCAATCGATGACATGGATCGCTTCATCGAGGGCGGTAAAGATCGCGTCGACGGCTGGATCAGTCATTACTTCGGCTATTCGATCCAAGAGCATGCCGCAGGTGCCAAGCCACATGGCGTCGCGCCCGAATCACCATTCGGCGTCACGGTCGCCGATTTCCTCCAGTACTGGAGCCAAAAGGGACAGTCGATTTCGACGACGCTGCCCCCAGCGATCAATCATGGCCGGGACTAACTCAGTGGCACGCGACATCCACGCCACCACACTCGCTTGATCTCCTCGTCGTTGGCCCGCAGCAATCACTGCAATCGTGAGAATTCGGCAAGCAGTTGCCAACAAACGAGCTGCATCCGGGGCAGATGGAAGGGGCCTTTCCAGAGGTTGCCTTTCAAGGTCGAGCTGATGGAACCGTCACGGTGCAGATAGCCGAACCATTCGCCGTGATCCGCGTCGGGGAAGTGCGAGTAGGTCCAGTCGTGAATCATCCGATGCCAGCGTTCGTACTTGGGGTCGGACGTAAGCAGAGAGGCAAACAGCGTGGCGATGATCGCTTCGTTCTGTGGCCACCAAAATTTCATGTCGTGCCAGTATTCCTGAACCGGCAAGCCATTCACGTCGACAAAGTAGAGCATGCCGCCGTTCTGCGGGTCCCAGCCCCGCTGCCACATCCAGTCGAGCATCTGACAGCCGGTGCGAATCAGTTCGCCATCCCCACGCAGCTTGCCTTCCAGCATGATGAACCAGGCGCCTTCGATCGCGTGCCCCGGATTCAGCGTGCGGCCGTCGAAATGGTCGATGATCTCGCCGCTGGGGCCGACCGTCTCCATCACACACTGAATGTCCTCTTTGAGATGGAATCGCCGAATGTCTTCGATACTGCGGTCGATCCACTCGTTGGCCTCGGGTAAGTCGATCGACTCACGTAGCTCTTGGGCGGTCGCAATCGTGATCATCGGAAATCCGAGTCCACGCAGGGGACGTGTGTCGGTGAATTTGGGATCGATGCCCTGTGGATCCAGGTTGTGGTCAATGAAACGTTGAAACGTCCGTTTCGCCTTTTCGGCATATCGTTGGTCGCCAGTCGCTTTGGCCAATTCCCCGAACGCGATCGCGGCAAAACTTTCGGAGAATGCGTAGCGTCGCTTACGAATCGGTTTGCCATCGCGGGTGACATGAAACCACATCCGACCGTCACGGGGATCAAAGCAATGATCGTCGAGAAACTGTGCACCGTGCTCAGCCAGTTCGAGCCATTCCGGCCGTTGCTCGACGTTGTTGTAAAGTTCCCCCAGCAGCCAAGTGAAGCGTCCCTGCTGCCAAACGCCCTTGTCGGTGTCGATGACGGTGCCGTCACGATCAAGCGACATCATGAAACCGCCATGCTCTCGATCGACACAGTGCTTTATCCAAAACGGCAGCGTGTCGTCGAGCAAGCCGTCACGGTACGTCGAAATCAACTCCTCTCGGCGAATCTTATCCATCGACCTTGACTCCAACATTCCGTATTCGGTTGAACCATCACATACCCGGCAAGTTAGTCGACCTTGTAATCCATTGGAAATACCAATCAGTCGCAATGAACGTCGCCCATCCATGCCGGCAATGCACCGTGATGGCGAAGCGAAGTCGGGCCAATCAAATCGAGGTGCGGAACCGGGTTCGGTATTCTCGCGGCGTCATCTGTCGAAGCTGCCGGAACCGGCGGTTGAAGTTGGACAGATTGGAAAATCCGGCCTGATGGCAAATCGAAACAACGGCAGCGTTGCTGTCGCAGAGCAGTCGACAGGCGAGCCCGATGCGTAACTCGTTGATGTAGGCAGAGACCGTGCGGCCAGTTGACTGCTTAAAAAAGCGGCTGAACGCGGACGGATTCATGTCAGCCAAGTCCGCCAATTCATGATGGCTGAGTTCAGGATTGGAAAGATTGCCGGCAATGTGATCACAAATCGTCTGGATGCGTGTTTCCATGGCATCGTTTGCAACGCCGACAGCAAGGTATCGGTAGTGCTCACTCGCCAACGTCTTGGCCGCGTTGCAGCGAGACAACAAATCGAGGATCGATAGCAGTCCGATCAATCGCGAAGGTCCCACCGCATTGATCAGTGCTTCCATGCGGCGGCCCACTTCGACGGCGACGTCTTCAGGAAACCAAAGCCCTCGCTTGGCTCGCTCCAGAAGCCTCGCAATCACTTCCATTTCGACGCAGGAAAAGAAATCAGGTCCAAGAAAATCCGGATGAAACTGGAGCACAATCGCCGCGTGTCGATCATAGGGCTGGCCGCGATACTCGTCCGACGCCCAAGTGTGAGGAAGCTGCGAACCACTGAGTACCAGGTCGTGATCGCCGTAGCTGCCGATGTGATCGCCGACGATCCGAGAACCAGAGCCGTTGGCGATGTAGGTCAGCTCGACTTCGGGATGGCGGTGCCACTTCACGGGCGAACGCAGCGCAGATCGGTCGAAGCAGCGAAACGATTCGCCCGAAGAGGGGACCAGCTTTTCGTAGGAGGGCTTCATGGGCACACTCTGGCATGCGTTTGGGATGCGCACAGAAAGTACGCATTCGTGCAAAGACGCGCCTGCAAACGACAATAAAAAACATCCATGCGCACATATTGTATTAGATCATGCGAACGGAGAGGAGGAAACCGTTGGCAAAAAGAGGATCATTGGAAGCCTGAAACAACCCGTTCCCAACGAGGCTCGCTTCGTGTCCCCTACCAATCACCAACCGGATCGCAGAGTTGCGTTAGCACTGATGGCGCATCCCGACGATGCCGAAATCACTTGTGCCGGCACCTTGATCCGACTTGCTGAATCCGGCTGGGACGTTCACATCGCCACCACCACGGCGGGTGATTGCGGGGCACTGGAGGGATCACCCGAAGAAATTGCAAAAATACGGATCGCCGAAGGGACTCGCGCAGCCGAGTCCGTGGGACTGAGCTTTCATTGCCTGGGGCAACCCGACGGCCGAGTTGTTTATGACCGCGACTCGTTGCAGCAAACGATCGATCTGTTTCGTCAGATCGCGCCGACGCTTGTGATCACGATGCCGTTGTCCGACTACCACGCCGACCATGAGGTCACCGGTCAGCTTGGACGGGCGGCGAGTTTCGTCTACGCGGCGCCGAACGCATCGGCGGTTCCATTGAAGAAAGGCTCTACCGTTCCGTACCTGTACTACTGCGACGGGCACGGCGGTGTGGATCGCATGGGCAATCCGATCGAGCCGACGGTCTGCGTGGACATCACTGAACAGCTTGACCGCAAGACCGAAATGTTGGCCTGTCACGCGAGTCAACGCGAATGGTTGAAGGCACACAACGGCATTGACGAGTACCTGTCGATGATGCGCGACTACTGCATCGATCGAGGCCGCCAATTCGGAACCGAAGCCGCCGAGGCCTTTGTGCAGCATCGCGGGCATGGGCATCCCCGTGAAGACCTTTTGACAGAACTCTTTCCGCTGCGTTCGTTGAGTGACCACTAACCCTTTCGGATCCCACGTTCCATACCTTGGACAAAAATGAATATGCACCAATCCAATCCGACTTCATCGACACCGAATCGCCGAACCGCTTTGCTGAGCGGGAGTGCCTTGTCGGCGGCAATCATGGCGAACACCACGACGAAAGGCCTGCACGCATCCGATGGCGAGAGTCGTGATCCCAAGCGAGTCGTCAAGATCGCACTGATCGGTTCGGGAGGACGCGGTACCGGGGCGATCAATGATTCATTGACCATCAATGAGAACGTTCAGCTGATCGCGCTGGCTGATCTGGACCGCGATCATTGCGAACGAACACTGGCCGCCATGTCTCGACGACACGGCGATAAAGTCGATGTCAAACCAGAACGAATCCACACCGGACTCGATGCCTACAAGCAGGTACTGTCAGACCCCGATGTCGACCTGGTGCTCATCGCATCTCCGCCCGGGTTCCATCCCCTGCACGCAAGCGAAGCGGTCAAAGCGGGCAAACACGTCTTCTGTGAAAAACCATCCTGCGTCGACGCCGCAGGCTATCAAACCTGCCTGGCAACCCACGACGAAGCCGTCAAGAACGGAACCGCGATCGTGACCGGCACGCAGTACCGCAGACAAGTCAACTACATGGGAGCCGTCGAACAAATCCGCGAAGGGCTGATCGGCGACATCATCAGCGCCACCAGTCGGTACTGCTCCAACGGAATTTGGTTCAAGAACCGCAAGGACGGCATGACCGACACGCAGTACCAAATCTACAACTGGATGCACTTCAACTGGCTGGCCGGAGATCAAATCTGCGAACAAGCGGTCCACAACATCGACGCAATGAACTGGGTGATGGGGTCTGCTCCCGAAACCGCGTACGGCTGCGGCGGCCGGTTCACTCGCCCCGAAGGCAGCGAGATGTGGGACAGCATGTCGATCGATTACACCTACCCTGGCAACCGCACCCTGTCGTTTACCTGTCGCCAAATCCCTGGGACTCAGGGCGACAACGGCAACGTGATCTACGGCAGCAAAGGCATTGCCACGATCGATGCGGGCAGTGGTGGATCACGCATCACCGACCGCGACGGAAAAGAGCTGTGGTCGATGAAGGGAAGCATTGCCGACGCCTACAAACAAGAACACAAAGACCTGGTCGATTCCATCCGATCCGGCGAGCCGATTGTCGAATTCAGGCAGACCGCCGAAAGTTCGCTGACCGCTGTGATGGGGCGGATGGCCGCCTACACCGGACAAAAAGTCACTTGGGATTTCATGAGCAAAGAATCGACGCTCGACCTTTTCCCGGCACACTTGGATTGGAACGGCGAACTCCCCGAGCCCGCTTACGCGATCCCTGGCAAAGTAAAGTTGACTTGAGGTTCGTCCGCTTCAACTTTCCATGCGTTGAACAGGTGATGTTTTCATTTTCAATGGCGGTTGCTTCTCCAATCGCCTTCCTACCCAACCTGCCTGCCTGGGCGTAGGCAGGTTGGTGGCCGCGAGATCGCAACGTCCGTTCACCGGAATCGCAAGCGGGAAGCTTACGCCACTTTCATCAGAAATCACTCTTCCCTAGACTGGACCTTTAAGATCTCTTTCCATCGCGATTCCGTTCGTCAATGCTCAGCATCGAATCACTGATCCTCATCACCGGCGTTTTGCTGTTGCTGGGAATTGCGTCGAACAAATTCTCCGCCCGCATGGGCGTGCCGGTCCTATTCGTCTTTCTCATGGTGGGAATGCTAGCGGGATCGGAGGGCATCGGCGGAATCGAGTTCGAGAACTACTCGCTCGCTCACGGAATCGGCACGGCCACACTGTGCATCATTCTTTTTGATGGCGGCATCCGAACACCCTACGGTTCGATTCAGTCGGCATGGAAGCCAGCGGGAGTGCTGGCGACGGTAGGGGTGTTCATCACGGCACTGATCACCGGTTTAGCGGCCTCGTGGATTTTGGGGCTCTCTGTTCTTCAGGGTTTGTTGCTGGGCAGCATCGTCGGATCGACAGACGCATCGGTCGTGTTCTCGGTGCTGCGCGGCGGTGGCGTCCATATCCGCCCCAAATTGGCCAACACGCTGGAAGTCGAGAGTGGCTCCAACGACCCGATGGCCATCTTTCTCACGATCGGTCTGATCCAAGTCTTATCCAATGCCGTGCCGCTCGGAGTCGGGTTGCTGGTGTTGTTCATCAACCAGATCGTTTTGGGTGCGATCGTTGGACTGCTCGTCGGCTGGGTCGGCTCCTTGATGTTACGACACATTCGTTTGGAAGCCGCCGGGCTGTATCCTGTTTTGGCGACCGCGCTGGGTCTGTCTTCATTCGGATTGGCAGCGGCGCTGGGCGGCAGCGGTTTTTTGTCGGTCTATCTGACCGGCATCGTGATCGGGAACCGACGCCCCGTTTTCCACCGGGGTATTTTGCTGTTCCACGATGCGATGGCATGGATTTGTCAAATCCTTATGTTTACGGCGTTGGGGATTCTCTCTTTCCCGAGTCGGCTGTTGGACGTGGCGATACCGGCAGTGGCGATCGCGGCCGTGTTGATCTTCGTCGCCCGACCGATCGCGGTTTTCCTTTGCGCCGCTCCGTTCAAGTTCGCTCGCCAGGAATTGACGTTCTTGTCGTGGGTGGGGCTCAAAGGAGCTGTCCCGATCACGCTGGCAACCTTTCCGATGTTGGCCAATCTGCCGAGTGCGTCGTTGATCTTCGATGTCGTCTTCTTCGTGGTGCTTGTCTCCGCTCTGGTTCAGGGTTGGACGTTGCCCGCCGTCGCCCGCTACTTAAAACTCGAAGTGCCGACACGTCTGCCGCCCCCGGTGACCCTTGAGATCAGTTCACTGCGAAATGTCGATAGTGACATCGTCGACTATTTCGTCGATCACGAATGCCGAGCGGCTGGGGCACAGATCAAGAACTTGGCCTTGCCCGAAGGCGTGGTCATTGCCCTGATCGTTCGAAACGAACAAACCGTCTTGCCCCAAGGCCGTTCGATACTCCAGAGCGGCGATCATGTGATCGTCGTCCTGCGCCCCAACGTGCGTTCTTTGGTCGACAGTGTCTTTGCACATCGCGATCACCAGAGCCTGGGCCTACCGCCGCAATTGGAGTTTCCGTTGCGGGGAACCGTCCGCGTGAGTGAACTGGAGCAGTTTTACCAGATCAAGCTGGACGGCGATGCCGATTCGACGCTCGACGAGCTGGTTCGTGGGCGGCTTCCAAAAGACAAGCTAGCGATCGGCGCGACCGTACAATTTGAGTCTGTGACCCTGCGTGTTCGGGAACTCTCCAAGCGAGGCACGGTGGACTTTGTCGGCATGACCATCTTGCCGCCGTCGAGCGACCAGGCAACACCCCAACCCAAGAAGACCGCAGCAGCGGATCAAACAGCAGATCAAACAGCGAAAGAGTCGAAGGGTGCAACGCATGATGATTGAAGCAGCCGTGTTTGACATGGACGGGTTGATGATCGACTCACAACCTTTTTGGCAAGAAGCTCAACTTGAGGTTTTTGCCCAGATCGGCGTCGCCATCACCCGCCAAGACACGATCGACACGACGGGAATGCGGGTCGACGAGATTGTCCAACGGTGCTACGAACAGACGCCTTGGGAATCGGTCAGTTGCGAAGACGTTTGCAGCCGAATCGTCGACCGGGTGATCGAACTGGTGCAAACGCACAAGCCCGCGATGCCCGGATTGAACCAGGCCATCAGCGTTTGCCAACAGGCAGGATTGAAACTCGCACTCGCGTCATCGTCACCGATGACGTTGATTCAGGCGACGATCGACGCGCTCGATCTGCATGGCGTTTTCCAAGCGATCGTGTCGGGTGCGGAGTTGCGGTACTCAAAGCCTCATCCGGAAGTCTACCTCAACGCCTGCGATGCGCTGGGTGTCCAGCCTTTCCGGTGTCTCGCCTTAGAGGACTCGTTCATCGGGCTACTGGCCGCCAAAGCAGCTCAGATGAAAACCATTGTCATTCCCGAAGCGGCCGCCGCCGATCAAACGCACTTTGTCATCGCCGATCGACAGCTTCCTTCGCTGCACGATTTGTCTGCCGACCTGCTCGGTGCGCTCTAAGCACGGCAAAATGAATCTGGCAGAATCAC
>NZ_JBFHKV010000320.1:0-8000 GCF_041595215.1 Stieleria sp.
AAGATCTGTGAACGTTTCTCGGCCGTTCGGTTGCTGGTCCACGCGATGCGATCGCCGCCGGGCAAGAAGACGGGCAGGCCATCGAATCCATCGGTGTAGGTCACGCGAACGGGTTGCCCCTGGCCATCGGCGCGGACGCAGTAAAGTTCAAAGTTGCCGAAGCCGTGTCGGTTGGTGGTGAAGATCAAGTAATCGCTGCTGGGATGGTAAAAGGGAGCCCAACTCATTGCGCCGATGTCGGTCAAGCGGCGGACGTCGGTGCCGTCGGTGGCCATCGTGTAGATTTCCGCCGTCGTTCCGTCTTCGGAAAATCGTCGCCAGCAGATGCGGGCACCGTCGGGCGAAAAAAACGGGCCGCCGTCATAGCCGTTGACGTCGGTCAACTGGCGGACGTTCGATCCGTCGGCGTTCATGATGTACAGGTCGATGAAGTACGACTTGTCGGTCTTCAGCAACTCGGTCTCGCGCGGCGACAGCGTCTCGGAGTATGCGGCTCGGTTGGACGCAAACACGATCTGGGTTCCGTCGGGGCTGTAACTGGCTTCGGCGTCATAGCCGACCGCTTCGGTCAGCCGGTTGTACGCGCCATCATCGAGCCGCTCGTAGATTTCAAACTCGGGGTCGTAGTCCCACGAATAGCGTGGCTGTTTTCCGGTCCGGCGAAGCTCGAGGAGTTCGTTCTGCTTTGCGACCGAGGTTTCATCGTGGTGCGTGCTGGAAAACAGCACCCGATCGCCGCTGGGGTGGATCCAGGCGCAGGTCGTTTTACCCTGCCCGGGTGAGATCTGTTGCAGATCGCCGGTTTCGAGATCCATCAAGAAGATTTGGTAGAACGGATTGGCCGGATCGCGTTCACTTTGAAAGACCATCCGTTTGGCATCGCCGCTGAAGTAGCCTTCGCCGGCACGCAGTCCGTCAAAGGTGATCTGCCGTGCTTCGGAAATCAGTTCCGCTTCCTTTTCCGGCGACAGATCGGTGGAGGGATCGTCACTGGGTGGCTGGGCGCTCAGTGACGGGGCGCCGAGCAGGATGGCCGAAAGCGTGATCAGAAAGAGCAGGGCTGCGTGTCGCATATGAATTCGATCGTGGTAGGTTCGATGAAGGGAGGCGTGGAGGGTAGGACGGATTGTCAGTCCGTGCCCTCGTCCATCAGATTGTATTGCAAGTGGTGCGGTGTCGTTTCAGGGGTCGACCAATCCCTGGGCCCCACGCAGCTGGATCAAATCCTCGCTCCAGCGGAGAAACAATTCTCTTCGTTCGCTCGGATCTTGAAAGACCCGGACGGAGTTTGTTTTGTGGCGGATGTCGTCGCGGACCAACCCGTACAGGTTTTCGTAGACCGCTTCGGGATCGGGACCCTCGGTTTCTTCGGCCTGCAGCCGAGCCGTCGCTTCGAAGCGAAACACCTGGAGCCAACCGGGGCGTTGGACGGCGACCAGACGCACATTTTTCAGTTTGGCCGAGCCTCCGTAGTAGCCGTTTTGGGTCAGGTGTTTTCGGATCTCCAATTCCATTTCGCGGTCGCCGCACCAGTCATTCCATTTTTGCTGAAGCGATTTCAGGAGTGCGATCATTGAATGCCTCAGCGGGTTGGCTGGCGAATGCGGATGGGAAAGGGGCTGCCCCGAATTTGGCCCCGTGATCAAGTGATGTACGTCGCGTCCCAATCACTATTGTGAGCTGTCCATCTTTTCCTTGAGCAGCCTGACTGCGGTTTGAAATTCGGGGTTGTCCGGTTCCAGCGTGACGGCTTTTTCGAGTTGCGAAAGTGCGGCGTCGAGTTGTCCGTCCAGGTACAGCAACAGTCCGTAGCGGTACTGAATGCCGGCGATTTGGGGCGCCAGTGCGGCGTCACGCGCCAGCAGCGGCAGTTCCTGTTTGCGGAGTGTTTTGACGCGTTTGAGCAAGGGCTCTCGCTCGGATTCGGGCACGTTCGGGGCAAGCTGTTCCAGCAGGCTGGCCAGATTGGTCCTGGCACCGACGGCGCCCGGTTCGACGCGAATCGCCGTCTGATAAGACTCGATCGCTTCGCCGTAGCGTCCCAATTGTTCGCAGATTCCTGCCCAGCCCATGTGTGCTCCGGCGCGGTCCGATGCGACCATGAACTCCTCGTGGACTTCATTCAACACGGATTCCAGTTGGGTCCGCTCGGACGGTGAAAGCTGGCCAAAGGCGGGAGATCCCAGCAGCGCTCGGGCGGCCGAGGTTCGCACCAGACGCGAGTCGTCACCGAGTAGTTTCATCAGCTTGCTCTTGCCGGTCGACGCGTTGGCCATCGCCAGCACGGAGGCGGCGGTTGAACGGACCAACGGATGCTGGTCGGTTTGATCGGCCAGTTCGGCAGCGACGCGTGGCACCGCGGCGACGCCTTGCCTGGCGAGTTCCTCCAGCAGCGTTGCTTTGGCGATCGCGGGGGCGCGTTCGTCGTTGATCGCCAGCATTTCAATCGCCTTCCGGGCGGCACTCGGATCGCCGCGACGCAGTGGCACGAGTGCTTCGGCGAAGTGCAGCGGTTGCTTCCTTTGTTCGCCGTACCATTGTTCGCAAGCGTCATCACACCACTGGTCGGTTTGCCGCATCAACTCCGCCAGGGTTTCGCCGTCGGTTCCGATGGGTTGTTCGCCGTCTTGCTCGGCGGCCAATAGCCATTGCGAGTATTCCTTGGACTGGAACGTCTCGCGATGCTCGGCGGCGATCTGCGGCAGTCGATCCTTGACGTGACAGTGGCTGCAGGCGTTGGGGGTACCCAGTTTGACCGAGAGATCCGGTCGCGGGATCCGCAAGCTGTGGTCTCGCCGCGGGTCGACTTCCATGTACGTGGTGTGGGGCATGTGACAGTTCACGCACTTGGCGCCTTCGGTGCCGGGGGCGTGATGGTGGTGGGCCGGAACATCGTATTTACCGGCGGCGTGCTGATGGCAATTGGTGCAGGTCTCGTTGCCGGGGAATTTTAATTTCAGCGAGTGGGGATCGTGGCAATCGGTGCAACGGATGTCCTTGTGATACATCTTGCTTTGGATGAACGATCCGTAGACGTAGACTTCGTCTTTGATTTGCCCGTCACCGTGGTACGTTGCCTCGCCGAGTGTTTCCAGGCGATAGTGGTCAAAGTAATCGGGGCCGGCGGTGAACCGTTCATCCATCACGCCGCGGCGGCTGTGGCACGGCGCACAGGTCTGCAGTTGGGGCTCGGGATCGGGCCCTTTCAATTTGGCCAATCCGTATCCGTGGCGTCGGTCCCAGAACAGCGATTTCTTATTGGCCAGTTCGATGTGCAGGGACGCCGGACCGTGACAGGCTTCGCAACTGACGTCGATTTCGGAGAACGTCGTGTGGTAGGTGCCCGAGTCGGGGTCGAAGTTGCGTTTCAGGTTGGTGGAGTGGCAATCGGCACACATCGTTTGCCAACGCTGTGCGATGCCGGTCCAGTGCAGCGGGTCGTCGGCGGCCAGTTTGTCCGCGACATCCGGCGGGCGGAGGTAGAACCACTTGTGGTCGCGCGAGTCCCAGCTGATGCGGAGGACTTGCAGACGAGCGACGTCACAGGATTCCATGTCTTCGCTGCGGTCAAATTCGACCATGTACTGTTGCAGCGGGTAGACGCCGAACACGTATTTGACTTCGAAGTCCTGCATCGTGCCGTCTTCGCCTTCGGTGTGAACCATGAAGCGTTCACCGTCGCGAAACAATCGATTGACCAATCCGTCGTGCTCGAACGTGACATCGTTAAAATCGCCGAGTACGGTTTCCTCGGTCGCCAGGTCCATGGCTTTGTCGTGGTCCGACCCAATGAAATCTTCGGTTTGTTGTCGGTGGCATTCGATGCAGGCGTCGCGTCCGACGTAGCTGCGCACAATGCCTTCAGGTTCGGCCGACCAGTAATCGGCCAACACGCCACCGGCGATCAGCACCCCCAGGACAAGGACGGGAATCGACCACCGCCGTAACAAACCGCGGGGAGGCTCGACGGTGGGGGCGGCGTCCGGATTCGCTGGCGAGACAGGTGGGGGGAGCTTCGATGATGGGCGTCGGCGGTCGGACAAGATGTGCGGCTAGGGAGTGAGTCGAGGAGGGGGGCGAAGGCGGTCGTGGGATGTGGGCGACGGATCGCCGGGCAGTCCGCCGGATGTGTGTGCCCGCTGGTGCGATTGGGGCTGGCGATCCGATTGAGGCTGGAGGGGACGATGGGGATCGGCCGGATCTTGCAGCAATCGAACCGCTTCCTGGTGCATCTGATTGACCAAGTACGTCTGATTTTCACTCTTGGGTTCGATTTTGTCGAGCAAGCGAGCGGATTTCAGAAGCATTTCGGCGGCCCGCCGTCTGCGGCGGACGGACTCGGTTCCCGGCAAACTTCGTGGCGGCGCGATCGTGGGCATCTCCGGAGCGGCGAATTTTGGATCGAGCGAGGACCCGTCCAGGACACTGCCGGTGCTGCGCAGCAGGTCCTGCAAGTCATCGGGTAACAGGGGGGCAGCGTCGCGATCGCCTTGCAGCGCCCGTGAGAGCGCCTCGCGGGCGGCCGGGTTATCCTGGGGTTGGGAGTCAACCGGCAAGGGGACATCGGGCAGCGGCAGGATGCGTTGAGGTGGTTCGGCGGCAAGCGGTCCGGCGAGCAGGCCGAGGTGCAGCAGAAACCCGCCGGAAGCGAAGAACAACAGAGCGGGCCGCGCTAGCAACGTGATCATCGTCAAATCCGTTTGTGGTGGAGAGGTCGTGCGGGCGAGCAGGATAGCTTCTCAGGCGGTTGCGGGCCAACAACAATTCGGCTCCAAGGAAGCCCCCAATGTGACGAATGTTTTTTTGAAAATCGTTCTGGCTTTGGCGGAGCGAGGGTGGCGGTTGATCGTCCAAAATCTAGACTGTGTTGAGGACGATGGTGGAATCTCGGCGACGGTTCAGCAATGCGATGAACTCGCTTCGGCCGCCCGTCAATAAACGCTTGAACGCTTCCAACAGACCAGGCCCGTGATCGGCATCGGTTGATATGAATAGCTTTAGCTTGGACTACATCGACGATTTGTACGTCCAGTATATTCAGGATCCTGAGAGTGTCTCGGAGACCTGGCGGCAGTATTTTGAGCAGTTCTTGGTGAGCTCTCCCGCAACGGCAAGGAAACGCAACGCCGGCGTTTCACAAAGCCGTCGCGCGTCCGCATCAAAATCCGCTGCTGGCGGCAAGCCCGGCGGAAACGGTTCCGCCCTGGCCGTCGCCCAGCGCAGGGGATCGACCGGTGACGAAGCGACCGACCAGGCGCTTTGGATGTCGCGGATGCAAGACCGCGTCAACCAATTGGTCCGCGAGTATCGCGTCCGCGGACACCTCAAAGCGCAGCTCGATCCGTTGGGCATCGACCGCGGCGACCGGCCCGAGTTGAGCCCCCAACGCTACGGCCTCAGCGAAACCGACATGCAGCGCCGCTTGGATTCGTCTGCGGTCGAGCACGTCAAGGGTGACACGCTTGACGTCATTTTGACGAAGCTTCGCAACACCTACTGTCGGTCGATCGGCGCGCAGTTCATGCACATCGACGATCGCAACATTCGCGATTGGTTGCAGCAGCGAATGGAGAGCACTGAGAACCGGCTGGACCTGCCTCACGAAACTCAGCGGCGGATCTACGCGCGGTTGGCCGACGCCTCGATCTTCGAAGAATTCGTGCGGCGTAAGTTTGTCGGCGCGAAAACGTTTTCGCTCGAAGGTGCCGAAACCCTGATCCCGCTGATCGACTTGGCGCTGGAGAAGGCGGGCGAGCACGGGGTGCAGGAAGTCGTCATGGGGATGGCTCACCGCGGCCGTTTGAACGTGATGGCCAACATCCTCAAAAAACGCGCGATGAACATCTTCTGGTCCTTCGATGATCCCAATCCGGAACTCAGCCGTGGCGGCGGCGATGTCCGCTACCACCTGGGATACAGCAGCGACTGGAAAACCGCCCGGGGGGATCATCTCCACATCTCCTTGTGCTTCAACCCCAGCCACCTGGAATACGTCAACACGGTCGCGATGGGACGCACGCGTTGCAAGCAGGATCATCGGGGGGATGGCGACCGGCGACAGGTGATGAACGTGTTGATCCACGGCGATGCCGCGTTCGCCGGCGAAGGGGTCGTGCAAGAAACGTTGAACCTGAGCCAGTTGGACGGCTACCGGGTCGGTGGCACGTTGCACATCATCATCAACAACCAGGTCGGGTTCACGACCGAGCCGGAGCAAGGCCGCAGCACCACCTACGCGACCGACGTGGCGAAGATGCTGCAGATTCCGATCTTTCACGTCAACGGCGAAGATCCCGAGGCGGTCGCGCAAGTCGTCGCCTTGGCGATGGATTTCCGTAACGAATTCCAACGCGACGTCGTCATCGATCTGTACGCGTTTCGTCGTTGGGGACACAACGAAGGCGACGAGCCACGGTTCACGCAGCCTCGCATGTACGCCGAAATCGATCGTCGCGCCGGCGTCCGCGAACAATACCTCAATCGACTCAAGGCACTCGGGAAAATTTCCGAAGAGGAAGCCGAGGAAATTCAGAAGGAACGAACCGAGAAGTTGGAGTCCGAATTCGACGCCAGCAAGAATCACCAATTCGTCCCCGACACGCAAACGCTCGCCGCCGGTTGGAGCGATTACTTCGGTGGCCCCGAGCCGGTCGAACCGACCGACACGACCTTCGACGAAAACCTGTTGGGTGAACTGGTCGACGCGGCGACGCGGTTGCCCGAAGGGTTCGCGCAGCACAAAAAATTGAAGCGGTTGATCGCCAATCGTCGCAACATGGCGGCCGGCGAAAAGCCGTTCGATTGGGCGACCGCCGAATTGGCCGCCTTCGCGTCGTTGCTTTCAAGCGGGCATGCAATTCGGTTGACCGGCCAAGATTGCCAACGCGGAACGTTCAGCCAACGGCATGCCGTTCAGCACGACGTCAAGACCGGCGAGACCTACATGCCGCTGGAGCACTTGGCCACCAATCAGGCACGCGTCGAACTGCACAATAGCCCGCTCAGCGAAGCCGGTGTGCTCGGATTCGAGTGGGGGTATTCGCTCGACGCGCCCGACAGCTTGGTGCTATGGGAAGCCCAGTTCGGTGATTTTTGGAACTGTGCACAAGTCATCGTCGATCAGTTCATCGCCAGTGCCGAAGACAAATGGAATCGACTGAGCGGTTTGGTGATGTTGTTGCCGCACGGGTTCGAGGGGCAAGGCCCCGAACACTGCAGCGCCCGGGTGGAACGGTTCTTGGCCATGACCGCCGAACACAACATCCAGGTTTGCCAGCCGACCACGCCGGCGCAGTACTTTCACCTGCTGCGTCGTCAAGTGATTCGCAAGTGGCGAAAACCCCTGATCGTGCTGACGCCCAAGAGCCTGCTGCGACACCCCGAAGTGGTCAGCGATCGCAAGGAACTGGCCGAAGGATCGTTCGAGCGAATCCTGAGCGACAAGGATGTGGATCTGTCGAAGGTTCGCCGCGTCATGCTGTGCACGGGAAAGATTTACTACGACTTGAAAAAGAGTCGCCAAGAACGCGAACTCGATGATGTGGCGTTGATTCGTCTGGAGCAACTTTATCCATTGGAAAGTGACGAATTGATCGCTGCCCTGGATGGAGTGCCCCGCGATGCCGAGATCTTCTTTGTGCAAGACGAACCCCGGAACATGGGAACCTGGCCTTATCTGAAGCTGAACTTCGGTGATGATTTTAATAGCGCCGGTTGGACGCTGGTTCCCATCACACGCGCCGAGTCGGCCAGCCCCAGCACGGGAAGCATGGCGGCGCACTTGATGGAACAAAAGGAACTGATCGAAGCCGCGTTTGCCGGGCTGTAGACGCGAGAATCGCCCAAGCGGTTCCTACGAGTGGGGCGACGCCGACGGCGTACCTGTTATTAGCGGTAGGGCGCGAGCCCTCCGGTCTGTTACTAGCGGCAGGGCGCGAGCCCTCCGGTCTGTTACTAGCGGCAGGGCGCGAGCCCTCCGGTCTTTCACGATGTTGTTGAGC
>NZ_JBFHKV010000321.1:0-7918 GCF_041595215.1 Stieleria sp.
ATTTGGATCGGGTTGGCGATCTCGGGGAATTGTTCTTCACCGGCGAACAAGTTGACTTCGAATCGCGGGTCCATCTGAAACGCCTGTTGTTCGTCGGCGGCAGTCATCCAAACATTCGCCCCGCGACTTTGCTTGGTTTCCGGCATCGGGGGCAAGTTGCTGTCATCGATTTCGGTCGACCGTGTCTTTCCGGCAGCGAGTTCCCAGATCTTCGCGTCACGATTGGCGGTCATCAAATCAAAATTTCGCATCGCCGGCAGAAAGTCCAGATAGCCGTACGCCTTGCTGCGTCCGCCGGTGTAGTAGAACGTGTTGAGCGGTCGAAACCGTCGGAAGAATTGCCGGTTCTTGTCCGCGATGACTAGGAGCAACTCGGGTTTGATGTCGGGAGCGTCGCGGCGAAACAGTTTTTCAAACAAGGTCTTTGAAAAGAACCGGTCGCCGTCTTGATTGAGATGGATGCCGTTGATCGTGTGGTCCGACCCCAGGCTCTCGAATTGCCGGCGTGTCTCGTCAAAGACATCGGCGAACCCCACACCTTGCTCGGCCGCGACGTCTCGCATCACGTCGACGTACTTCCCGATGGTGTCGTTGTTGAGATCCGCGGCCGGAATGTTTGGCAGGTTTTCATTGGCGATGGGGGAAACCAGGACTAGCCGCGGTGCGGAGTGGCCATTGAAGGCTTTGGTTTTTAATTCGGTAAGGTAGCGGCCGAGTGCATCGCGGAACCGATCCAGTCCGGCGTCACCGGCAAACGACTCGTTGAACCCATAAGCGGCGAAGATGACATCCACTCGCTCGTGGTGCAGGTGTTGCAGCGTATCGGCAAAATTATCGGGTCGGGGTTGAAGGTCGATCTCGTCGGCCGTCCAGGCCAGATGGCGCACGGTCAATTGGTGATCGGGGAACGATTGTTGGATCATCGCTTCCAGATGCCCGAATTCGCCGGACCGTTCCAGCAAGGCGTTGCCGATCAGTGCGATGCGATCATTCGGTCGCAGCGTCAGGGGCAACGTGGTCACGATCGGATCGGTCGATTCCGCGCGGGGTGCCGTTTTTTCATAGATGCCGAACTGGGCCAGGGCGGGATCTTGGGGTGGATCCGGCAGTCCGGTGTCGGTGTTTTTGGCGTCTTTGACGGCAGGCTTGCGGGGCGGCTTTTTCGCTTTCCGCGCCGCGTCGTCATCAGCCTGGGCGACACTGATGGTGGCCAAGGCGAACGCGCAGAGCGTGATGAGGCGTAGTTGGCCGAGCAGGCGGCGTCGAAACCTGGATGCGGCGTCGTGTCGGGCAGCGGCGTGGGGAGAAGATGGATTCATCAGATCAGGGCATCGATGGAGGGAACAGGGTGAGGCCCCATCATAAACGCTCGCGACGTGCCGCAAACAAAGAACCGAACGTGCTAGCGGAACGGCGCGAGCCGTCCGGTGTCGGCGCTAGAATACGTGCTGACGGACCGGAGGGCTCGCGCCCTACCGCTAACGAATAACAATCCGTTTGTCGTCAATCGAGAACGCCAGTGATTCCGGCAGGCACAGCATGCCCTACTGGTCCACCCGCGGCTAATTCCAGGTGGCGTCGTCTTTGCCGGCCAGGTGGTGTTGCAGGAAACTGGCGCGGCGGGCGTGACGTTCGGCGGTGCCGAGGGCGCGGCCTTGCAATTTTTGCAGGTGCGCCGATTGGGTTTGCAGGAACAGCTGATTGATGACCTTGACGTCCGGCTGTTCGATCAGCCCCATGCTGATCCCGAGTCGGATCTTGGACAGGTGGTGCATCGTTTCTTCACTGCTGATCTTGCGCGCCGTGCTCAGGATGCCCATCGCCCGGCTGACTTCGTCGTGCAAGTCATCGCGGTTGTTCTTCAGCAACGCCTGACGCGCCTTGCGCTCATATTCGATGATCCGCGGCGCGACCTCGTCTCCGACCAAGGCAAGCAAGTCGGCTTCGCTGTGGCCGAGCGTGACTTGGTTGCTGACTTGGTAGAAGTCGCCGGTGTACTGGGATCCTTCCCCGTAGAGACCGCGGACGGTGACGTTGATCCGTTGCATGCTGCGGAAGACGCGGTCCATCTGTTCGGTGATGACCAGTGCCGGCAGGTGCAACATCACGCTGACTCGCAATCCCGTGCCGACGTTGGTCGGGCAGGCGGTCAGATAACCGTAGCGCGGATGGAACGCGTACAAGATGACTTCTTCGAGCATGTCATCGATGCGGTTGACCTGCTCCCAGGTGTTTTTGATGTCCAGGCCACTTTTCATGACTTGGATTCGCAAGTGGTCTTCTTCGTTGACCATCACGCTGTAGCCTTCGGTCGCATCAAAGGCGACGGCCCGCGACCCGTCGGACTCGGCGATTTCGCGGCTGATCAGTTGCCGTTCGACCAGCAGTTGACGATCGATTTCCGAGAGCGGTTCCAGGTCGACGTAGTGGGCGGATTTCCAATGGCTGTCGGTCAGACTTTCCATGCGGGCACGGACGGTCCGTTCGATGCTCAATCGATCTTCGTCGCTGCAACGACGGATGAATGGAAAATCGGCCAGGTTGCGAGCCAATCGAATCCGGGTGCTGATCACGATATCCGATTCTGGCCCTTCACCACGCATCCATTCGCCGCTGTACCGGGCCAGTTCGTCAAAGTCCGCGTCACGTTTCACGATTGGGTATCCGAGGGGGTCGATGGTGGGGCGATCGGGTCTTCCATCGCTTTGATTTCGTCGCGGATTTCCGATGCCCGCTCATAGTCTTCGCGTTCAATGGCTTCTTCCATTTCGCGCCGCAGTCCGATCATTTTTGCCAACGAGTCGGCCGTTCCCGCCGAGCGGGTGGGTTTTTTGCCCACATGTTCGGTCTTGTCGTGGACATTGACCAGCAGCGGGCGCAAATCGGATTCGAAGTGGGTGTAATCGTAGGGGCAACCGAGTCGGCCGCTGTTGCGAAATTCGAAAAAGCTGATGCCACAAACGGGACACTCCTTCTGATCCAGCTCTTCGAGCACGTCGCCGGATTGACCGAGTTGTTTGGCCAGGGCCGACGCGATCGCGGTCATCGGCGGGCTGGCTTCCTTGTTGAGGAACCCCTTGGCATGCTCTTCGCACAAGTGCATGACCTGTGGGCCAACCGGTTCGGTCAATTCGGTGATGTGGAAGGTGGCCGGTTTTTCACAGAATTGGCACTTCATGATCAATCCGAGTTGTGATGGGAGGACCGGGCCGGAAAAAAGAAGACATGCAGGGTGTGACGGCGAGCCGACACGGGTAGCGACGGCGGGCTGCTTGATCGATTCTATCGCTCGTGAGAGGCAAAACCAACCCGGTCCCCTACACGACTGGCGTTTCGGTGACGACACTAACGGCAACCGCTCTCGTCCATTCATGAAATTCGCTCCGTCCATGCACCACCCCACCCCCGACGAATTTGCCGCCCTGGCCATCGAGCACGACTTTGTCCCGGTGTATCGCCGCTTGTTGAGTGATGCATTGACGCCGGTGACAGCCTTCGGGCGGCTGGATCGATCCGCCGACGGCACGTCCGTGGCGGCCGGCGGCGCCTGTTTGTTTGAAAGCGTCATCGGCGGCGAAAAAGTGGGCCGCTACAGCTTTTTGGCCGCCGAGCCCTCGCTGCGTTTCTCGGCCACGCGAAACCAGGTCACCGTGACCGATTTGACCGGTCAGCGGGAGACGGAAACCTTCACCGATCCCGACCCGCTGAACGCCTTCCGAGTGCACTTTCAAAAATCGGTTGCCGAGATCGACGAACTGCCACCTTTTGTCGGTGGCGCGATCGGCTATGCGGGGTATGACGTGGTGCGTTACGTGGAACACCTGCCCAACGCGCCCACGGATGATCGCGGCTTGCCCGATCTGGATTTCGCGTTCTACCACACGCTGTGCGTCTTTGATCACGTCGACAAAACGGTCACGGTCGTTTCCTTGGCCGATTGTCGTGAGGTCAACAATCCCGACGCCGCCGCGGAAGCCTTCGCCAAAGCGGCCTCGGACGTCGACGACACGATCGAAAAACTGTCCGAGACCACGGGGGGGCGGGAGATTCGGACCGCCGCCTGGGACGAGACGGTTTGGCGCGAAGCGGCTCAGAACGAGCCGTTGGAAATCTCGTCCAACTTCACCCGTGAATCGTTCGGTCAGGCGGTCCGCGAGTGCGTCGAATACATTCGTGCCGGCGATATCTTTCAAGTCGTCCCCAGCCAGCGGATGGCCGTGAAAACCGACGTCGATCCGCTGGAGATCTATCGTTCGTTGCGGGTCGTCAATCCCAGCCCGTTCATGTTTTACCTGCGGACCCCCGAGACCGTTCTGGTGGGGTGTTCGCCGGAGATCATGTGCCGTGTCGAAGATTCGATCGTCACCGTCCGGCCGTTGGCGGGAACCCGCAAACGGGGACAGACCGAAAAGGAGGACAAGGCGCTCGAGCAGGAATTGCTGGCCGATCCCAAGGAACGCGCCGAACATGTGATGTTGGTCGACCTGGGACGCAACGACGTCGGCCGCGTGGCCCAGTTTGGCAGCATTGAATTGACCGAAGTCATGGTCGTCGAACGCTACAGCCACGTGATGCACATCAGCAGCGAGGTTCAAGGAAAGCTGCGTGAAGGGTTGGACGCCTTTGACGCACTCAAGGCCGCACTGCCGGCCGGCACGGTCTCGGGCGCCCCCAAGGTCCGCGCGATGGAAGTCATCGATTCGATCGAACCGCATCGCCGCGGCCCCTACGGCGGCGCCGTAGGCTGGATCGACTATCGAGGCAACATGGATACCTGTATCGCCCTGCGAACCATGGTCGTCAAAGACGAGACGGTGTACGTGCAAGCCGGGTGCGGCGTCGTTGCCGACAGCGATCCCGATGCCGAGTACGAGGAAACGATCAACAAGGCGCGGGCGCTGATCACGGCCATCGAATTGACGGTGCAGCGTCTGCGGGCGGGGCAGTGATTTCGGCGGGGCAGTGACTTCGGCGGGGCAGTGACTTCGGCGGGGCAGTGACTTCGGCGGGGCAGTGATCCCGGCTTTCGCGTTGGGATCAGCTATGATGGTTGGGAGCTGATTCTCCCGAACCACTCCAACGTCGTCGTTTGTCCTTGATCCAGATCGAATGCCCACACTGTTCTGCAAGGCTGCAGCTGGGAGATCCCAAGCCGGGCCGCTACCAGCCGACGTGCAAGAAGTGCGCGGCGACCTTTCTGATCCAGGTCAGTGACGATGATCCGCCTCGGGTGCGGGTCGGCAAAGCGAAACAGGCGACCCGACCGCCCTCCGGCGCGGCCACGCGGACCAAGGCTGCGGTCGAGCAAACCGTGGATCAGACCTTGGACCAGGACAGCAGTCCCGCGGCGTCGTCACGGAAGTCTTCTCCGCCGCCGAACGTTTCCGCCGGGTCGGGAAATCGCCCCGCCGCGACTTCCGACCCGGATCGTGACGCCGTCGAGGACCGTTCCGATGACGGCAGCGACGAGGCGGCGGCCAACGCAGGGCCATCGCGACTGGGCGGCTATCGAATCGTTCGCCTGCTCGGCCGCGGGGCGATGGGCGCGGTCTATCAAGCCAAACAGGTGTCGCTCGATCGTGATGTCGCGCTGAAAACCATTCGCACCCGGCTGGCCGAGAACCCGGCGTCGCTGGCACGCTTCACCCGCGAAGCCTACGCCGCGGCTCAGCTGTCGCATCACAACGTCGTCCAGATCTATGATTTCGGCGAAGACGACGGGCAGCTGTTTTTTTCGATGGAATGGATTCGTGGCGGATCACTCGGCGATCTGGTCCGCGACAAGGGAAGCTTGGAACCGAAACGGGCGGCGACCTACATCTTGCAGGCCGCGCGGGGATTGCAGTTCGCCCATCGAAGCGGGATGGTTCATCGCGATGTCAAACCGGCCAATCTATTGCTCAGCGACGACGGCGTCGTCAAGGTTGCCGATCTAGGACTGGTCAAAGTCCCCGACCAGATCGATCCCGAATCGTCTGATGAAGGCCTCTCCTACAGCGGTCTGCAAAGTGGCACGCAAGTAACAATGCAAGGCACCGCGATCGGAACGCCGGCCTATATGGCGCCCGAACAAGGTGCCGATGCGACGGCGGTCGATCAT
This sequence comes from Stieleria sp., assembly GCF_041595215.1. Taxonomy (NCBI): domain Bacteria; kingdom Pseudomonadati; phylum Planctomycetota; class Planctomycetia; order Pirellulales; family Pirellulaceae; genus Stieleria; species Stieleria sp. The sequence goes on from NZ_JBFHKV010000321.1 coordinate 6,101, forward strand.
CGCGCCGACATCTACTCGCTCGGGTGCAGCCTGTTTTATCTCTTGGCCGGCCGTTCGCCGTACTCGGGAACACAGGTCTCTGAAGTGATCGAGCAACATGCGCGATCCCCGTTACCGGATCTGGCCGAAATCAACAGCCGCGTTCCCGAACCGCTCTGTCAGATCGTTGCCAAAGCGATGGCCAAGCGACCGAGCGATCGATACGGATCACTGGCGGAGATGATCGATGCGTTGCAATCGTTCTTGGGCATCGAGTCGTTGATGGGGTTTTCGCCCTCGAGCGACCAGGCCGATCGTTGGGAATCGATCGCCGCGGCCTACGCAAAAACACAGGTCGTCAAACAGCTTTCTGGAAAGCTGTTCGTCGCCCTGGCAGCGCTCTCGATCTTGCTGACCATCGTTTCGCCGTTTTGGTCCCTGGGGGCGATTCTGTTGGGGCCGATGTTGTTGGCGACCGCTTGCATCGTGGCGATCGTGTTGGCGACGACGATGGGGCAGGTTGCGATTGCGAATCACGTGCGGCGTTGGATCGGATCGCTTTCGTGGATCGAGATCGGCGCCGCTTCGTTGGCGTCACTCGTCGCGCTCGCGGTCGTGCTGGTGAGCGGTTTGTGGATCGGTGCCTTGTTGGGAGTCGTGCTCGGGGCGGCGGTAGGAACCGGCTATCACTTTGCCGTGACCGTGACGGCGGCAAAATCAGGCCAGCCACCACTCGACGAAGCCCGGCGGTTTGTGCGCGACTTGCGAATCGAAGGCGCCGATGAAGAAGGCTTACGCGATTTCCTGGCACGGTATGCGGGCAAGGGCTGGCAAGCCATCTATGAGGCGATGTTCGGTTACGACGCGTTGGTGGAGAAACGTCGGCGGTTGTCACTCGATGTCTCGTTCACCGGACCGGTCGGCGAAGGATCGCTACGCGACCGGTTGTGTTCCGCCCTGGATCGCAAGATCGATGCCAGGCGTGAGGCGGTCGACCGCCGTAAACTGGCCGAGCTGGAACAGCGGTCACTGATCAGCCAAGGCGTCAGTGCCGCCGAAGCTCGTGAGCAGGGTTGGGAAATGGCGTCGGCGATCATGGAATCGGCGCGGCAAGCGGCGGAGTCGTTTGGCAAGGATGAAAAGGTGATCGCCGAAGCCAAACGGAAACGGATCAAAGCGATGTTGGCCGACGCCCGCAGCGGCCGGTACAAACGCCCGCGTGATCGATTCGCATCACTGAAGTTCGCGTTCTCCGGTGTCTCGCGTTTACTGGTCGGATGTTTATTGCTGGCGGTGTTTGTCTTCGCCGCGCAGAGCGAAGAAGGCTTAGCTTCGGAAGTGGCCCAAACCGTGGGACGCGGACAATTGGACGGGGAAACCCTTCCGCTCGATGCGACGACCGACGCACTGGGAATCACCGTCAGCCTGTGGTCGGTCGGCATCGCGGGGATGTTGCTGTGCCTGTCGGCGTTTGTGTCCGGATGGAGGATGACGCCGTTTGCGGTCGTCGCGACGATTGTGATTTTGTTCGGTGCCAAACTGGGGCTGCCGGGTGTCGGCCCGGCGCAAGCCTGGATGGTGGCCGCGGCGGTCGGGCTGGTGATCTATTTGCCCGGAGTGTTGTACGGCGAGTCGAAGTCGTAGGCCGGATGTCGTCGAATGGGCTGGGTGTTGTCGGTCAGCCGTTGGCATGCACAGCATGCCCTACGATTTGGCATGCACAGCATGCCCTACGATTTGGCATGCACAGCATGCCCTACGATTTGGCATGCATAGCATGCCCTACGTGGCGGAACGTAAATTCATTATGTTCAACGAAATCCACTCCAACCACTCTTA
>NZ_JBFHKV010000322.1:0-7897 GCF_041595215.1 Stieleria sp.
AACCATTGTCATTCCCGAAGCGGCCGCCGCCGATCAAACGCACTTTGTCATCGCCGATCGACAGCTTCCTTCGCTGCACGATTTGTCTGCCGACCTGCTCGGTGCGCTCTAAGCACGGCAAAATGAATCTGGCAGAATCACGACCTGCAGCTGTCCGGATTCTCGGTTCGGTCGCGGCGAGAGCCCAAGCGATTGGATTCATTTGCCGGTAGACTCCGGTCAGCTCTTCCACTGGTCATCACCGTCGAAGAGCCGCCCCCTGACCTGTTTTTGCCTTCGCTACGCGGTATCGATGTCACGGCGTTCGGGCGCGCGTCTAGAATGCTGATTACGACATCGGAAATGCAATGAAATCGTTCACGACACTGTATCTGCATTTTATGCGCAACCGCGCAAGCCGCCGCAACTTGCGGGTGCTGACGCAGTTCGCGGTTACGATGCTCATCATGATCTCCGTCTACAGCGTGGTCTTCCATCACCTGATGGCGTGGGAGGGTCGGCGTTACAGCTGGATCACCGGCATCTACTGGACACTGACGGTGATGTCCACCCTGGGATTCGGCGACATTACGTTTCACACCGATCTGGGCCGGCTGTTCTCGATGCTGGTTTTGATGAGCGGAACTTTGTTCATGCTGATCCTGCTGCCCTTCACGTTCATTCAATTCTTCTACGCGCCGTGGATGCAGGCTCAGGAGGCCGCTCGGGCACCGCGCGAACTGCCCGCCAATACCGAGGGTCACGTGATCGTGACGCACTACGGCCCGGTCGAGGCTGCCTTGATCAAGAAGCTGACGCAGTTCAAATACCCGTACGTGATCCTTGTTTCGGAAGTCACCGAGGCGTTGCGACTTCATGACCAGGACTTGAAAGTCGTCGTGGGTGAATTGGACGATCCAGAGACCTACCGGCTGTTGCGCACTGAATCGGCCGCACTTGTGGCCACCATCGGCACCGACGTCATCAATACGAATGTCGCTTTCACGGCACGTGAAGTCTCCGAGACAGTCCCGATCGTCGCCACCGCCGCCAACGTTGCTTCGGTTGATATTCTGGAGCTTGCCGGTTGCACACGGGTGCTGCAGCTCGCTGAAATGATGGGCCGGTCACTGGCCAGACGCGTGATCGGGCGGGATGCGAAATCGCACGTCATTGGGCAGTTCGATGATTTGTTGATCGCCGAGGCCAGCGCGGCGCGAACGCCGTTGGTCGGCAGAACGCTTCGCGAAATACGCCTCCGCGATCACGTCAATATCAGCGTGTCCGGTGTTTGGGAACGAGGGCGCTATCAAAACGCGGGTCCCGACACGTTGATCACAGAGAATACCGTATTGGTTCTGGCCGGAACACGCGCCCAACTCGAAGAATACGATAGCCTGTTCTGTATTTATCACTTGAGCAGCGTGCCGGTCGTGATTCTCGGGTTCGGCCGTGTCGGGTCCGCGACCGCTCGCGGCCTCGAGCAACAAGGAATCGATTTTCGGATCGTGGAAAAAAACGAGAAACGAAAATTCGATGACCGACTGATCGTAGGCGACGCGGCCGACCTTGAGATCCTCAAGCAAGCCGGCATCATGGAAACGTCTGCGGTGGTGATTACGACCCACGACGACGCGTTGAATGTTTACCTGACGCTGTATTGTCGGCGGTTACGCGCGGATGTCCAGATCATCAGTCGCGCGACGCTCGAACGCAATGTCCATACCTTGCACCGCGCCGGTGCCGATTTCGTGATCTCCGAGGCATCGATGGGAGCCAACGTGCTCTTCAATCTCCTCCGTCGCAGCGACGTGTTGTTGCTCGCCGAAGGGCTGGACGTTTTCAAAGTGCGGGTGCCCCCGTCGCTTGCCGGCAAAACGCTTATTGAAGGCGCCGTGCGACAACGAACCGGCTGTAGCGTCATCGCCATTGACGGCAACGACGGACTGCAAGTCAATCCGGATCCCAACACGACGCTCCCCGCAAATGCAGAGATGTTCGTGATCGGTACCGAGGAATCGCAACAACGCTTCTTGGATCTGCACCTGGATCGATAACGACGCTCTGCAACTGCCGGATCGTTTTTCGGAACATCACCAATCGATTCCTTAGACATCCGACCCTCGATCCGTTTCCCCCGATTTCAGACTCGCTGACGAAACCGGCTTTTGAGAGAACACTAGTCGTCGAGCTTGTCGTCGAGTTTGTCGTCGAGCTTGCCGTCGAGCTTGCCGTCTGGGGGAAGATGCTCCGAAAGCACAAACTTGGGACGCGGGTGGCTGTTGATGAACGCGGCAAGGTCCAGCGATTCCTGCGTGGATAATGTCGCGTCATCGAGCGGCATCGCGACTTTCAACCAGGACGCCAGCTTCGCGACGCGGCTCAATCCGGCGCCGTCGTTGTATGATTCGTCGCCCCACACCGGGGGGCCTTCCTCGTTGCCTTGCCCATTCTCGCCGTGACAGTCGGCACATCGGTCGGCGTAGAGCATCGCGCCGCGCTGCACGTTTGCCTTCAGCCCATCCAGATTCAACGGTGGCGTATGGTGGGGACCGAGTGGATTGGCGGCATTCATTTTCAGCACGCTGCCCTGCGACAACCATGTAATGTAAGCCGCGATGGCGACGGACACTCGGCTTCCGTTTGGCGGTCGGATTCCGTTTTGGCTGCGCATGAAGCAATTCAGCACTCGGTCTTCCAGCGTGATGACGCGTTGCTCACGGGGTGACCAGGCGGGATAAGCGGCCGCTGTACCGAGAAAACTCGCCGCCGTTTCGTGTCGCCCCGCATCGAGATGGCACGACGTGCAGTTCAACGTATTGCCGACGTAGGGTTTCGAGAGCGGATGTTCGGACGTTCTTCGAACGATGTCTTCGCCCAGCCGAACGATCTTCCCCAATTCACCCGGCGGATAGCCGTCTTGCACGGCACTCGCCGGCTCCTCCGATTGCCCGGCCGTTGCGAACAACGCACCGATGAGAACGCTTGACAGAAGGGACCATACTGGCCAGTTGGACTTGAGAGTGGTCATTTCGATCATCAATTCCTGTGAATTCACGGCGTCGGTCCGACAACGATTAATTCGCAAATAGTTTAGCAAGCCTACCGGCGTGTCTCGACAATTGTCAGTCCTGTTGGAAGGAACAGATCACGAAGACGCAGAGAACAGTCGGGGATTGCGGTCGATAAATCGCCGGATGCCGCGGTCGATGATCGAATCGTTTCCACGCTTCATGTACAGATAGCCGGCGATGGTGACGACCAACGCGCCCACGGCGTCGACGATCAAGTCGATCATGGTGTCCGTCAGGCCAGACGGATCACCGAGCATCGGCTTCTGCATGTTCATTCCGAGGAATCGGTCCATCCCAAATTCAAACATTTCCCAAACCGCGCCTGTGGCAAGAGCGAAGCAGAACGCAAAGAAGGCCACGAACCCGGGCCGCATATGCAGTTCAACTCGGGGCGTTTCGTTGAGCACGTACACCAGCAACAGACCGAGGACCCCCAACAGCACGCCGGAGGTCGTATGCAACGCGATGTCCCACCACCAGAATCTGCTGTAATACTGACGTGTTTCGCCGAGAAACAGCGAGGCGAAGATAAACGCGACGGTGATCACTTCAAATTCGGGTGGAATCTTCACCTTGATCCGGTTGGCGAATTGCGTCGGCACAAAGGTCAAGAGCAGAATTCCGGCTGCAACGGCTGCGTTCATCCAGAGGGATTGAATCAACTCCAAGACAATGCCAACTGTGATCGCCAATCGCAGAAAGACGACCAAGCATCGATGGAGGATATCGAACCAGTTCTTTTCACCTCGGTTCTTCATGGGCGTGCCGGACAAACAATCTCTCAAAACGAGTTCGCGCGGATGAAAACGCAACTGGCGTTCCAATTGCGGCTGGAACGACGCAGGGCAACCGGTAAACATGATAGACGATCGACAACGTGATCGACGGGTGTCAAATGCCGTCGGGTGCCTAGCCCCGCACCTACCGGAGGTCAGCCCTGAATGGTGAGCGACTGGAAACAAGCGACGGAGCGGCCATCAGGGGCGAAGATTCGATCTAAAGACTGCTGGCACGGCTGAGTTGATGTTGTTCGACCTTGCGTCGTCAACATACTTGGTAACATTCAAGTTGATTTCTGTGAATTCCCGTAGCGGCAACTGCACCAGTCGCGGAAGGTTACCTGAAATCGTCCGCGTCGATTCCGTGTCGTTTCAGTAGTTTGTTCAAACCTTGACGCGATAGACCGGCTTGTCGAGCCGCGCTCGCGATGACGCCGTTGTGTTTCTTCAGCACCGCTGAAAGATACGCCCGATCGGCATCATCGAGTGCTTCATCGCGTGAGATTTCCGACAGCGCCGCTGCATCGGAATTGCCCGCTTCCGGCGATTGCAATTGCCGCGGAAGGTCGGAGACCTCGATCGTGCTGCCGCGCGCAAGCGTGATGGTGCGTTCGATCACGTTTCGCAATTCCCGAATGTTGCCGGGCCAGCGGTAGGTGCGGAAGCAGTCAATCACTTCGTCGGAAAAGCCCACCACTTTGGATCCGCTCGGACGTAGACGCCTCAGAAAGTGATCGGCCAACGTCACCACATCGTCACCGCGGTCGCGAAGCGGTGGGAGTTCGATTGGAATGACGGCAAGCCGATAGTACAGGTCTTGTCGAAACCGGCCCGCGTCGACTTCGGCTTGCAAGTCTCGGTTGGTCGCACAGATGAATCGCGTGTCGACTGTGACCGGTTTGCTGTCGCCGACGGGTGTGAAGGTTTGCTCTTGGACCGCCCGCAGCAATTTCGCTTGAGAGGACGCAGGCAATTCTCCCAGTTCGTCAAAGAACGCGGTACCGCCATCACAGTGACGCAGCAAACCCATTTGGTCCTTGATTGCTCCGGTGAACGATCCCTTGACATGCCCAAACAGGACCGACTCGAACAATGCTTCGGGAATGGCGGTGCAGTCGATGATCTGAAATGCACGCTCCCGACGAGCACTACGGTTGTGGATCGCGCTGGCGATCACCTCTTTGCCGGTCCCGCTTTCGCCCGTGATCAGAACGTTCGTGTTACTGGCGGCAACCCGATCCACGATGTCCAGCAATTCCAACATTGCGGGGCAATCGCCAATGATCTCGGGGAACGTCCCCCGCCGCTCGGTTTTCGACATCGACTCCGTTGCGGGTTCTGCAGTCGCGCCGGGATGCAGCAGTGCTCGCTGGACCGCCGTATGCAGTTCTTCAAACTTGACCGGTTTGAGCAGGTAGTCGGCGATTCCCAACCGAACGCTCTCGATGGCCGTGGGAACCGACGGCACCCCCGTCACCACGATCATCGGGATATGCGAGTACTTGGTGCGGCCCTCTTGCAGCAATTCCAATTTCAAGTTGCCGGGCATGTTCAAGTCGGTCAAGATCAGATCGAACGAGTGTTCGCGCAACAGGCCGATCGCATCATCCGCGTTCTCGACGCAAATGCACTCGTAGCCTTCCTCTCGCAACAAGTCCGCCGTCGTATCGCGATAAAGCGGCTCGTCGTCGGCAATCAAGATTCGTTGTTTGGTTTTCATCGGATCGTAATGGAAAGAGCGAAACCCGTGGAGAGTTTCGGCAGTCGGTTCGAACGAGCGTCCTGTCGACGTCTGCTAAGGATGGGCGGCGTCGTCAGCCAGTCGTCTGGGCAACCGCACCACAAACTTGGTGCCTTTCCCCGGTTCACTCGTCACATCAATGGTTCCGTTCATCGCTTCCACGATCCCCCGGGTGACCGACAACCCGAGGCCCATGCCCTGGCCGACCGTCTCTGTCTTGGTGCTGAAGAACGGGTCAAAGATTCGTTCGATGTCTTCTTTCGCGATGCCGTGCCCATGATCCGTCACCGTCAAGATGGTGTGTCTCGCGTCCGCCCGAGCGTGGACGTTGACCTGAGCCCCCGCTTCGGAAGCTTGGATGGCGTTGTGGATCAAGTTCAACAGCACTTGTTTCAATTCGCCTTCACGCAAGACAACCTCGTCGGAACCAAGGCCCGCGTTTTTTCCCGACGCCCCGACCGCGACCGGTGAACCGAACGAGGCCGAAACCTTGACGTTCGCTTTTCGCGACAGGGGAAGCGCCAGCGTGATGGCCACGTCCACTGCCTGCTTGAGCGAGAACGTCGAGGCCCGCTGCTGACTGGGGCGGTAAAGCTGATACATCTGATGAATGATGCCGCTGATCCGTTCAATTTCGCCGTCGATCAAGTCAAGCTTGTCGTAGTGTTTGACGTCAGTGGGAATGTGTCGTTTCAATAAAGCGAACGCGTTGCGAATGCCGGCCAGCGGATTGTTGATCTCATGCGCCACGCCTGCGGCCAGTTCGCCGAGCGCCGCGAGCTTCTCCATCTTCAGCCGATGCTGTTCCAACTCCGCCACCCGGGCCGTGCGTTCTTGCACGAGTTGTTCCAGATGCTCGTTGTGCAAACGCAACTGTTCTCGCATTTGCCGCTTTTCCGAAATGTCTCGCACACTCGCCCGAAAGCCCAATGATCGCCCGTCGGAGTCGGTCATCGGTTGCCAAGACACCGCCACCCAAGACGTCGACCCGTTGCGGTGCAGACACTCGAATTCGATGTTGTTTTCGGTGCTACCGCGACCGGCTTCGGCAAAGTAACGGGCAATCCTCTCGCGGTGCTCGGGCGTCATCAGCGGCAACGGATAATCCTTCATCGCCAAACACTCCTCCGGCGAGTAGCCCGTGAATCGCTCAACAGCCCTGTTCACCCACAAGACTTCGCCCTCACACGACAACCAACTTTCCCAGTCGACGGTGCAGTCGGCGATCGCGCGAAAAATATCGCCCGCAATGGGTTCGCTGCGTTTGGGAATGTCAGGTAATGGTCGACTCATTCCCTGATTCTAGCTGCGCCGTCCGCCAAGAAAATGCCGTCCATCCCCGGTGGCTGACACCACCGGCAGACACTCTATCGGCCCTCCGGGCCTAAGACACGTCGCCACGCCAAACAAATGCGTTCCAACGATCCCGTTGCATTCAGCAATCACTTTACGGTCGTCATGAGTGACGCCGGTTCGTTTCACTCGGCCGAGTCGACCGCGCACCAATCGAACCTTGGCATCAAAAGCGAATACTAGGAAACAGAGGTTTGATGAAATCCAGTGAACGCGTTTCAGTTGCACCAATCGCAGTCGGGAAGTCAGGCGTTGGGCATTCACGGCTCCAGCGGATCCTCAGACCGAAAGTGTTGCACCAGAATCTGTCCAACTGGGGCACTTTGGAGCCCATTTCTGTCCAGTCGGACGAGGGCGACGAACAAGTCGCCAGCGATCCGAAAACGAAAAAAGCCCGTGAAACACGGGCTTTTCCGAGTGCGGCCGAGAGGACTCGAACCTCCACGGGATTATCTCCCACTAGGCCCTCAACCTAGCGCGTCTGCCAGTTCCGCCACGGCCGCGTCAAACTGGGAGCGGCAGTTTCCGAGAATCTTCGTCCCTCGTCAAGCTCCCCCCGACGTTTCCTCGCGAACTTCCGTACTTACCGAAACGGCGGGTACCGATCATGCAGGTTTCATCGTCCCCCCGCCGCCCGGGGCGGTCGCCCGAAGGGGTGGGACGCCAAGCCGAATGCGATCCTGTACTCGGTCGTGAAACTCGGACGGTCCCGCGGTCTGCGTTGACACGGAGGCCGGCAGCTTTCTACTGTCCGGCCAGCTGCGCCAACGTCATGCGCTTCTTGCCCCCCACCGCTTCGATTGACAGGATGTTGCTCGAACCCACGTCCGCTGCGTTTGGCCGACCACGATCCGAATCCGATGCCGATGCGATCACGCGTCGCGCCGCATCGTACCGTGCTGTATCGTGCGGTGCTGCGCCGGCTTCTGCGGGAGGGGAAGTTGAACCTGCGGCTGCGTTCGCGGCGACGT
>NZ_JBFHKV010000323.1:0-7862 GCF_041595215.1 Stieleria sp.
CATGGGATGGTCAATCGTGCCGCCAATTGTAGAGCTGTGGTGAAGACGAGCGACCCCAAAACCCGCGACGCATGGAGAATCCTGCGGCCCAGCGGGACGCGTCAGCGAGCGTCGCGTCGTTTTGACGCGCCGCATCCGATCCGCCACTGTGTCAAACGCCCGATCCCGCGATTGGCATCAGCCGATTCTCGCCAGCGGTCGGGCATCACGCCATGTCGCGGACCACGCGCCACTGACTGACGGCACGTGCTGGGACGTCCCAGCGGGACGCGGGGCTTTGACGCCGGGCAACGAAGCCGCCGTTGATTGCGACCGGCGTTCTCACCAGTTATGCTCAATCCCCCACGCCATCTCGCCCCGCGTCACCACTCTCCTCTCTTCTCGATGAAAAAACGTTCGCCGCGACGCCTTCAACCCCTCGAAGAACGTCGCCTGCTCGCCGGCGACGTCGCCCCGGTTGATTTCGGTTGGGCTCCGCTGGATCAAGTCGCCGCGCACGTTCGCGTCGACGCGACGCTTGGCCAGGTCGGTGGAAACGTGGTCCCGACCCAGGACCGGATGCTGGATCAACTTTTCAACGTCGACAATGAGCACGGCGAGTTTTCATGGGGGGCGGCGGCACGCAGCACACGCGTCGCAGACATCGATGGAGACGGCCGCTCGGACATTGTCAGCCTGTCGTACACCACATTGATGACTCGGCTGCAGCAACCCGACGGTTCGCTGGGGCCGCGGATGTATACGAATCTCGTCGATCTCTCACCGTTAAGTACGTGTGTCAATGAAGACTTTTCCTTGGCCGACACCAATGGCGATGCTGCATCGGAAGTGGTCTTCGCTTGTCTAGATAGCGTCTTTGTGTTGGAGTTTGACGCGCAGCAAGGATTTGACCGCATTCTCTATCAATCGGGTGAGCTTCGTTTCAGTGCCGACATGGCTGCGAGTTCCGACCTGAATGACGACGGGATTGCCGATTTTGTGTTTGTGTCAAACCAGAGGCATAGCGAGACGCGGGTCTTGTTGGGAACGGGCAACGGAACGCTGGTGCCGCAGCAAACGTTGCAAACCAATGATTCATATGTACGACATTTTCACTTGGGGGATGTCGACGATGACGCCAGGGATGACCTCGTTTTCGTGTTCAGCGACAGCGATCAGGTTTGGGTTCAACACGGAAACGGGGACGGCACATTTGGTGGTCTTGAAACGCTGGTCGGTATCGACGGTAACCGGAGTTTTCTTGCGATTGCTGCTGCGGATTTCAATGGCGACGGCGCGACCGATCTAATGACATCCGATTATCACAGGCAGATCAACGTCTGGTACAAAGAATCGTTCGGCTATCGGCTCGAAACGATTGCGATGCCGGACTACGTCGTCGATCTGGCGGTGTCAGAGGCGGAGACCGATGGCGGGCCGCTGGTCTACGTCATGATGCAAAACACCTACGACTTTCCCAGCAAGTGGATCGAATTGCTTCAGATCGTCGATGAATCGTCGGTGAGTCGATTGGACACGATCAGTATTCCGGACGGATCGAGCCTGCGACTGGCCGACATGAACGGCGATTCGATTGACGACGTGTTGATCCAGCACTCGACGGTTGCCAGCGTGTTGGACGTCGATGACTCCCTCTCTTTTTCTCAGCTTCGCAACGTGACGTTGTTCGACAGTCCGTCGCCGATTTCCCATGTCGTCGCAGATTTTGACCGTGATGGCATTGACGACGTCGCCTATTTTCATCGGCATACCGATCATTTTTCAATGATCATGGGGGCGCGTGGTTTGGAAGACCGCGGTCAGATCGATGTGATTCGACACGATCTGCCCGGCAGCCTAGCAATCGGTCATGTGCTGGCAACGGATGACAATCATGACGGTTTCGTGGATCTGCTCGGCGTCCCCGAAGACGGATCGGCGTCGATGGTGCGGATGGCTGGACTCGGAGATGGGACGTTTGCTCTGCCCGAGCATTTGGTTTTCCAGGCCGGCGCGACGCTTGACGGATTTGTTCTCGATGACGTTACAGGCGACGGCAACGTGGACGTGGTGGCGATCACCGAATTGGCCGGCGATGCCCGCTGGCAGGTCTGGCGTGGAGATGGAGGCGGTGATTACGTCTACGATTCGGATCAAACGGTTGTCCCATCGCGGACGCTGTTCGCCTCCGATCGCTTGCTGGACGGTCGATTGTTGAGCGTCCACGCCGACGGCGTCGTACGAAGCACGGAACTGGGGACGAATGGATCGTCCGCGACGACCGAAAATCTGTTCACGATCGATTCACCTGAACAGATACGCCGATTTCTTGCCGTGAATCTGAACGGCGATGGCATCGCCGACGTCGTTGTCAGTCGCAGTGTCTACAATGCTCCCCAAGAGGTTTACGTGAGTGACGGGGCGGGGGGATATGAACTCGTTGAACTGGATCTGGATGGTTATGCCGTACGACTCAGTGCGGGCGATTCGAGCGGAGATGGAGTTGACGAGGTCTTGATCGAAGGCGATCGGAGCACGCTCTTCGTCTACACGTTGCAAGGTGCGATCGCCGCGGACGAGGTGCGCAACGCTGGTCGCTCGCTGGCTTTAAAGTCCGCGGCACGGGTCGACCTCAATGACGATGGTCGACACGACATGATTCATCTTGCGTCGGGTATCAACGTGCGATGGGGACGATCCGGCGACGACGGCAGTTCACTGAAAACGTCTCCGTGGCTTATTCGTGGCAACGTGAATTACTTCGATGTCGATGTTCGCGGCGCTGATGGCGTCGAGTTGTTTGTCAATGCCTGGGTCGACTTCGATCAAGATGGAATCTGGTCCGACTCGGAACAGATTGTCGACGGGGTGCCCGCCAGTGGGTTCGATCGGCAACTCTTCGAATATGATGTTCCCGTCGATGCGGTGTTGGGGAAAACTTGGGCACGCATTCGATTGAGTGACGAAGCAGACGTCGGTGTCGATGGCATGGCGCTCGACGGCGAAGTCGAAGATTACTCGGTCGAGGTCATCGAGTGGGGATTGATGGATTTCGGGGACGCCCCCGCTGATTTTCAAAGTGGTTTTCTTTCCAGCTATCCGAGTCGAATGGCTGATGATGGCGCCCGGCATCTGTCGGGTGGACCGCGTATGTCAGTCCAGGTCGACCCCGATGACGATGCGATGCCCAACCGGTTCGCTTCGTCGGAAGAAATCAACGATGGATATGTCATTCAGACTGATTTTGTCGCCGGCGAGTTCAGTCAATTGGCTATACCGATTCGGGGCGAAGGCGGGTTCGTCAACGCATGGTTGGATCTCAATCGCGATGGTGACTGGGACGATCCGGGCGAGCACATCGTGCGCGGTCATTGGCTGGAACTTCGTCCTTGGGAAAGTGTCGCCGAGCACTCGATCCCCGTATTCATTCCAAAAATATTGGCGGGTCAAGTCACGTATCTGCGGACGCGGGTCAGTTCCGCGCGGGACTTGGGACCGACGGGGCTGGCACCTGACGGAGAAGTCATCGATTCGGGGGTCTTTGTTGGCAATCCAATAACCGCGTCCACGCCGCAGATCGTGATCGGAACCTCTGGTCACACCCTCGCGACCGATGCTGCAGACGGATCCGTTCGTTTCGCGGTTCATCTGAGTCGGGAGCCGGATTCCGATCTCACCGTGCAGATCCATCATGACTTCCCAGACTTTTTTTCGGTGTCCCGTCCGTCGCTGGTGTTCGACACCGACGACTGGAACGATCCTCAATTTGTGACGGTGCAGCAATTTTCCAGTGCGGGAGAGACCGGAGTTGTCGAACTGTCGCTCGTTGCAGTCGATGAAGCCGGACAAACCGTTGATTCGCAAACCGTCGAGATTTACACGGCGCCGTTTCAAGGAAGTCGGTCTTCGGAATCACAGGTGACGCTCGCCGCGGGGGAAACATTGCTTGCCGGACCGCAGTGGACCACCGGGCCATTGGTTTGGGATAACGATGCCTTCAAACGTCAGATTGTTCGTGGGTCGGATCGCGTCATCGTGGGCGGACCGTCACTTTGGCAAAACCCGATCGATCGCTATGACGTCGATCGCTCCGCATTGGTTTCACCGTTGGACGCACTCAATGTCATCAACGAAATCGCACGTCGGGGTGAAGACGGATTAGTGTTGGGAACGCCGAGTGTGTTTCAACAGACAAATCCGATCTTTCACGATGTCTCCGGCGACTCGATGCTCAGTCCGATCGACGCCTTGATGGTGATCAATTTCCTCGGACGTCAAGCGGTCGTTGCCGACGCAGAGTCCGCTCAGGATGGCGACGGTTCGTTGCAATCCTTGAGCCAAGTGCTGATCGATCCGCTCCGTCACCAAACCGGCGAACCCGACGAATCGCCGTGGGCGATCGACCATGCGATCGCAAGTTTGTTTTAGCGGCCGCCGGCCTATTCGATTGAAACGTTCGTGCTTGCGTTTCCCTGGCTGGCCGACGTGGTCAACGCAATGACGCCACACGCCACTGGCTTACGCCGCGTGCTGGAAGGCTCACCCCAGCGAGTCGCCGGAGGTCAGCGCAGTGCCACCTCCGGGAAGCAAGGCCCGAAATTTCATCGACCCCAGGCTCGGGCGCGATTCGCTTCGGCACCCTCCGGGCAACGCTTTGAAACATTTTTTAGCGGTAGGACGCGAGCCCTCCGGTGTTTCGGTAACGATGGTGAACCGGAGGGCTTGCGCCCTGCCGCTAACAAGAAACACTTCGCTGGTGGTCAACGGAGAGCGTAGCGATTGCACCCCTTCTTCCTATCCGCAATGTTCGTACCTTTTTCGGTGGGGTGGCTGCTCAATCGTGTGACGGATGCGGGGATTGGGGCACGCGTTGCGTTTGGAAGGGGCGGCTGAAGCCTGGACACCAACGTTGCGGCTGAAGCTTAGATCTGGGGTGTCGGCAGAAGGTCGCTGGGGGAATGCGTTGACTCGTTGGCCGACTCGACCTGCTGTTGCAGCCGCCGCCGGGTCGCTTCGAATCCGGGCGCGGTGGCGATGGATTTCAACGCCGGGCTGTTGAGAATCCCGTCGTAGTGCGAAAGCAGTTCTCGCAGCTCGGGGGTGTCACCCTGGGCAACCAAGTCGTCGACGCGGTCCGGAGCCAAAAACTCGATCCATGCTTCTCCGTCTTCCATCGCCGACAGACTGGTGATCAGTCGCTGGGAGGCCGACTCGGTCGGCGAAAGACTGCGCGACGCCGGATGCCGCAGCGCTTCCGGGCTGCCTTTGTATAGCCACGGGTTTCGCGGTGACGGAGTTGCGAATTCCACCTGCGGCGTTTGCATCACCAACGGCGGCTTCCGCCGACCCGGGAAATGACTGTCGTATCGGTGCCGCTCGCGAAAGTAGGGATCGTTCAACAGATCCGGTGCTTCAAAGCTGCCGAATCGATAGGGATCGTAGACGTAGTTGTCGAACCGGTAGGGATCAAACGCGCCGGGACGCGGATGGTTGTAATCGGGATAGCTGAACACACCGATGCTGATGCCACCGGTGGAGGTGGGGTACGGCGTCTGATACTTGTTGGGCACGGTGGCACTGGCGTGTCCTCGGGTGGCACGTCCGGAACGCATCCCCCGAGAGCGATTGCCAAACCATTGCGCCTGGGCAAGACCGCAATCGACGAACAGAAACGCGACCAGGATGACGGATAGACGACTCATGGGAACCCCGCAGGTGTACGTTGCAAACATCTGCGGAAGCATAGATCGCTCGTTGCCCGGTCAGAGCGACGATGGAGGCTTGAATGCGTCGATTCATGGTGCTTCGATAGAACCAACGGTCGCCATCGGGGCGACCCAATCTTCGCAAAAAAGATTCAAGAGGAGGTCGGAGCCAACCGACCGTCGAGCAATTGACGGACTTGTGCGGCCAACGCCGCCGGAAGAAACGGCTTTTTCAAACAGGGCACGTCGAGTTGGTCCATCGCCTGATCGGGGCCACCGTCGGCGTGACCGGTCATCAGCAGGATCGGCAAATCCGGCCGCGCCTTGCGGAGCCACTTTAACAACGCCGTCCCGGTCATTCCAGGCATCAGCACGTCTGAAATCACCAGATCGAACTCGCCACCGGTTTCGATCTTGTGTTTGGCATCCAAACCGTCGACGGCGCCGACGACACGGTACCCGTAATGTCGCAACGACCGGCACGCCAGATCTCGGATCGCCTGTTCGTCTTCGACCAACAAGATCGTCTCGCTGCCTTGGGTGGGATCCTGGCCGGCGGATTCGGTGGCCGGCTCGTCACTGTGTTCTTTGGTGGCTGGAAGGAAAATCTTGAACCGCGTCCCGCGACCGGGCTGGCTGTCCACCGAGATCTGGCCGCGGAACTGTCGGACGATGCCGTAGACGATTGCCAGCCCCAGCCCGGTTCCTTGGCCGTGCGGTTTGGTCGTGAAGAAAGGATCAAAGATTCGTTCACAGGTCGCCGCGTCCATACCGTGACCGGTGTCGACAACTTCGATGACGACATAGGGACCGGGAACATCGAGATACAGTTCCGGCAATTGTTCTTCGGTAACGTCCGCGTTGGACGCATGGATGCTCAGCGTTCCGCCATCGGGCATCGCGTGGGAGGCGTTGATCGCCAGATTGACGAAGATCTGTTCCAGTTGGCTGACATCGGCGCGAATGTTGTCAAGACCTTCGGCGACGTGATACTCCACCGCGACCGACGAATCGACGACGCCTTGCAGCAGCGGTTCGATTCCCTCGAGCACCTTGTCCGTCTTGACGATGTCCATCTTGTTCGTCGACGCGCGACTGAAGGTTTGGATCTGGCCGGTCAGGTTTCGTCCGCGTTCGGCGGCGTCCAAGATCATCTGAACGCCTTGATCCACCGCCGGGTCGCCCTTGGCACTGATTCGGACAAACTCGGCGCCGTACATCACGACCGCCAGGAAGTTGTTGAAGTCATGTGCGATGCCACCGGCCATGCGACCGACCGCTTCCATCTTCTTGGTCTCCGAGAGCTGTTGCTGGAGATCGACGAGCGTGGAGATGTCACGAATGATGACTTGATGCCCGGTCTGCTTTCCGCCGGCGTCGGTTCGCGTATTGACCGACACGATCGCGTCAAAGGGTTTCCCATCGAGGGTTTGCATTCGAAAGCGGCTGCCGCGCAGATGATTGGTTTTCCGCAACTCCGTCTCAAACCGATCCGCTTCGTCTTGGTCCACAAACAGCGTCCGCAGATGAGCGGTCGCGTTTTCTTGCTTGCCCAACAGTTCTGTCCCGGCACCGTTGCAACTTTGCAACGTCCCATCATCGGCGAACAAACAAATCGCGTCCTGTGAGTCTTCGAACAGCAGCCGGAATTCCCGCTCGCTGGCGACCACTCGATTGGTCTTGAGGGCGACTTGACGCTCCAGATCGCGAGCCATTTTTCCAACCCTGGCCCAATTGAAGAATGCCAGCAGCGCCAAGGCGAGAATGGACACAAAACCGATGGCCACGACCGGTTTGAACCAGGCTCTCGATTGCAGCGGCACCGGTAGAACGCTGAAGCGGAACACGGCGGGTGTCGGATCGATTTGGCCCACGGCATCCTGAACCCGCACCTGCACGCGGTGTTCGCCCAGCGGCAAGGTCGGAAAGACGATCTCTTCGTCGAGCGTTTCAAAGGGCGTCCAATCATGGTCGTCGACGCGAGTGGAGACACGGAAATACCGTTTCTGTTGCTTCGGTTTGAACCGTTCCAAACCACGGACACGTAACCGCAGCGTTTCGTCTTCACCGAGCGTTTGATCGCCGTCAATGATTTCAGTTTCCGGCGCATCGGAATCGGACCGATAGCGATAGCAACGCGTGCCTACCCCCACCCACAACTCACCCGAGTCTCCCGCG
>NZ_JBFHKV010000324.1:0-7855 GCF_041595215.1 Stieleria sp.
GGGCAGAATGCCCCAGCGGGAGATGATCGGATTTGCGCCGAACGCAACGATGCGATCTGGTTTACAATGCCGACGCCGTGGCGATCGCATCCACGACGTGCACTTGCTGTCGGATGACATCTGCCTTGTGCTACGTTTCACCCCTTGATCAACAAGCCCGACCATCATGTTCCGGATTCTCTTTTGCTCGCTCCTGCTGACAACTTGTTTCGTTGGCCAACGGTCCCACGCCGAAAGCCCCGGCGAGCAAGCCATGCAGCAACTGCTCGATCGCGATGCCGTCGTCATTCCGCTTTGGCCCGACGAGGAGGCAGCTTCAAAACAGACTCAAAAAGTCCCGGCCGATACCGTGGGCGATTCGAAGAGCGGGAAGCCTGCGATTAGCAATGTCACGAAACCGAGCATGATTCTCTTTGACCCGCCGGCGGGCGTCGAAGCGACCGGGACCACGATCTTGTTCGCACCCGGCGGAGGTTATGGACGGCTTTCCTTGCCCAACGCCGTCGATATTTGTCACTGGGCCGGAGCCATCGGCGCCCATTGTGCCGTGCTGAAGTATCGCGTTCCCAGAGCGGCGGATGATCCCGGTCATCGGGTGCCATTGAGCGATGCCCAACGCGCGGTGCGACTGTTGCGGACGGGCGCGGCAGACCTCGGCATCGATGCGAACAAGATCATCATGATCGGATCTTCCGCGGGCGGTCACTTGGCGTTCAATCTGGCCAACAATCACGGCGAGTCGACGTACGCGGCAGAAGACGCGACAGACACAATCAGCGCGCGCCCCGACGCGGTCGTCTTGATGTATCCGGCGTACCTGACGCAGCCGACGGAGTCGTTGACTGCCGATCCGCATCTGCAGCTTGATCAATTGAGCCCCGAACGGACGCCGCCGACGTTGATGACGGTCACCCGAAGCGACAAATTCACCTGGGGAGCGGTCAACACGATGTTGCAACTGAGGCAAGCGAAAGTCCCGGCGGAGCTTCACGTGTTCCCCGAAGGCGGCCACGGCGGCTGTTTTGACAAGTATCCGTTGATGGAGTTCGTCCGTCCGGCCGCTCGCTTCTTGAAGGACCAAGGGCTGTTCACCGAGGCCATGCAACACGAGAGCAACGCATTCTTGGATCGCCTGGAAGCCACGTTCTTAAAACGGCGCGTGGGGCAGCAGGAGGTGTCGAAAACGGAAACGGTGAAGTTAGCGGCAACGAAATCAGACGCGGCGGTGCACCCTTCGGATTGGACCGAGGGCGATCGGCAACTGGCGGCACTCCGCAAGCCGGCACCGGAAATCATCTCGATCTGGCCCGGCGACGGCAAACGCGATGACGATCCAGCTGCGGTGCTGCAGGAGGAGCTTCCACAGCGGCCCGATGGGCTGGTTCGCATCACCAACGTCTCTCGCCCGACGATCCATGTTTGGCGCCCTGCACATCCCGACGGTCGGGCCGTGGTCATCTTTCCCGGTGGGGCCTACAACGCCTTGGCGGCGGAACACGAAGGCACTCAAATCGCTCAGTGGCTGTGCGACCAAGGTATCACGGCGTTTGTCACCAAGTACCGCGTCCCGCGTCGCGACGGGTTGGACAAGCACGCGGTCGCGCTGCAAGACGCCCAGCGTGCGATCCGACTGGTGCGCAGTCGGGCAGATGTGTTCGACATCGACCCGCAACAAATTGGCGTTCTCGGTTTTTCCGCCGGTGGCAACTTGGCGGCGTTGACCGTTCATCATTCGGACCGGCAAAGCTACCCACCGGCTGATTCGATCGATGCGGTCCGCGCGAATCCCGATTTCGCGATCTTGATTTATCCCGCCTACTTGACCGCCGAAGACACCGCGGACGGCTTGGATCCGATGATTCAACCCTTGAAATCAAGCAAGGACTATCCGCCTATTTATTTGGCGGTCGCGGCGGATGATCGGTTCGCCCCCGATTCGTTGCACTACCTGTTGCATCTGCACCGCGCCAAGGTGCCGGCAGAACTACACGTGTACGCCAGCGGCGGCCACGGCAAGGGGTTGCGTGAATCGGGAGGCCCATTCGCCCAATGGACGCGTTCGTGTGCGCGTTGGCTGGCGGATTGGCAAAACGGAACCACCAACGTGATCGTCGAAGGAAGTCGCTGATCCAGCCCAGCGGGCTGAAAGAGTGGTTGCCGGGTCCGTCAGGGCCCGGAATCACGTCTCGCAGCGCTGGCCGCCGTGTTGCCGCAGCACGTTCGCGACGGCATCATTTTGATTGTCGATGGCTTCATCCAGTGGTGTTCGCTGTTTGTTTGTCCGTCGGTTGATGTCGGCACCATGACGGATCAGGATTTCCGCCGTTCGTTCATACGCGTCCGGATCACCCTTTCCTTGAGTGGACCCACCCATCGCGACGGCGTGAAGAGCGGTCGTGCCGACAATGGCATCTTGATTGACATCGGCACCCAGCTCAAGCAGTCGTTCAACCGCATCAGCGCTTCCCGCGTCGGCGCCCCAAGAGAGTGGAGTCAGCCACCAATCACTCGACGAATCGTTCACCATTGTGCCCAGTTCGACAAGGCGTTGGCAGACTTCCGTGGCATTCCGATGCGCGGCCCAATGAAGTGGTGTCGCGCCGTGAAGTTGTCCTGATCGTTTGGAGCGTTCCTTAGCCAAGCCCGGACATGCATCGAGCATTTCCAACGCTTCCCGACTGCGGTGGTCGCGAATCAGTTCGATCAAGGTGTCGACATCTGGCATGTTCATCTCGCGAGCGTCCTGACACGAAAGTAACCACGAAAGACGCCAAACACACGAAATCAGAAACGGCAAGTCATGACAGAGTCATTCGCGATAATCCGCGTTCCCCACTTATCGCCGTGCTGGCGTAGTCTCCGCACCGGCGGGCTTGAGTCGCCGATGATAATCTAGCCCCCACACGAACAACGCAGCCGCCACGAACAGGCAAAGACTACCGAATCCTTGATCAAACGGCCCCGTAGCGAACGAGACCATGCCTAAGACGCCGCAGACAGC
This sequence comes from Stieleria sp., assembly GCF_041595215.1. Lineage (NCBI taxonomy): Bacteria > Pseudomonadati > Planctomycetota > Planctomycetia > Pirellulales > Pirellulaceae > Stieleria > Stieleria sp. The sequence continues at coordinate 3,002 of NZ_JBFHKV010000324.1, forward strand.
GGAAGCCCACCATGCCGCACGACGGGATCTGCGGTAGTAGAGCTGCTCAGCGTTCTCGGTTTCGTGATTCATTGGTTTTCTCCAGCGTTTGTTCGATCACTGGTATTCGTGCCGTGGACGGAACTCTTGGCAAAAGCAGTGCCACATTCCAGGATTTACTTCGTATTGGAACAACGCAAGTATAAAACGCTCACCCGAGGCATGTGGCTGCGGCGACGCGTCCGAGCGCGTCAGAGCCCGGAGTCCGATGCCACGGCGGCGCAGGCCTGGAAGGCCGACAGAGCGTACATCGGGTCGAGGCCGCTGCAGAAACTCTGTCGCCCTTCCAGGGCTGTTGCGTCGGAGCGGACTCTCCACCGGCGGCTCACGCCGCCGGCAAACACTGTGCCTGCCCTCCGGGCATCACCCAGGCCCGCCGCTGACTGCACGCGTTCGCGACGCTCGTCGCTCCTACGTCCCAACCGTTCCGGGCATCACCCAAGCCCGCCGCTGACTGCACGCGTTCGCGACGCTCGTCGCTCCTACGTCCCAACCGTTCGCTTCATGAATCTTTTGCACGCCGTTCATTGGCGTCGAGCTGCAAGCCGCGTCTTGATCTCACTGGTGCACTTCAAACCTCCCAAGACGCACGACTCCCAACGATGGGCGCGTCGCGTGTTCGTTTGGATTCGTCTTTGAGTCAAAGAAATACACCTTCAACCACCCGTCGCGGGTGGCGGGGGAGTCTCGCGCCTGTGGATCACACGATGGGCCACGAGAGATCAAGACGACGATCGCACCGAAACGCTGACGACCCACGGCCAGGAAATTCAAGATGCTGGCGTCAGCCTGTCGGCCTGAGGCATCTCGCAACCCCAACCCACCGTGACCGCCATCAGCCATTGACCGGTAAGCAATCTGACTCAGATCACGGGGAGCGAGCGGTTGACTCAGGTTTGAGAATCGACTGCGCCGAGGTCTTCCGTGGTTCCGAAGGTTCGTCACGTCTGAGCTCGGCAACCACCAGAGCATGGTCAGACCCGTCCCGGCGGACAATCTTGGATTCTGTGGTCGTGAAGTGTGGTGTATGAAAAATGTAGTCGATTCGTAGTGCGAGCGGCAACGGTCGGGTCGGCCAGCTCCAGGTTGAATGAGCGTCAGCATCGTCGTGAACCGAAGCGTATGCGTCGATCATACCGAGTCCGGCGAGTCGCTTTGGAGCAATGAACGTGGAAATGCTGTTGAAGTCTCCAACAACGATCGTCGGGCGCTGACAATCAATTGTCTCGACAATTGCATCGATCTCGGCGGCGTGTTTGGTCTCGGTTGTCGCAAGTGCAGCCATCGCATCACGAATCCCGCCGCCACGCTTCATTTGGAACGGACTCAAATGGACGTTGACAATGCGGACAGGAGTCCCCGAGAGATTCAGGTTGGCAGAGTAGAAACCGAACAGGCCTTCCGAAGGCGGGATGAAGGTGACGTCCGTGAGTTCGATCTTCGAGGCGAATGCAAATCGTTCTCCAGCGTAGTGTCCGTCGTGTCCGGCCGCGTGGAAATAGCGGTGAGTCGTGGCGAGGCGATTGCGAAGAAACCGTTCGGATTGAACCGTTGTTTCCTGGAAGCAAATGAGATCGGGATCGGCAGTGCGGATTGCTTCGAGCACCTGGTCGCCGCGACGGTTGCCCCAATTCAAGTTGTAGGTCGCAATACGAACCGATTCGGCACTCGCGTCAGACGCAAGCATGAATGCGACGATTAACAACGTTGGCAGTGTCTTCATGCTTCGTCAGCAAATGGCGTGCGTGACAGCTCTCAATTTTGATTGGGGATCAACCCAGACGCCAGCGAGACAAGTGCGAAGAGTGCCGTCAACAGCGTCCCGCCGGCAAATAAGAACCATCGCACCCACGTGCGATCGTATCCAAGCCAACGTACGTAAGTCTCGACAATCGGTCCAGCGAAGTAGAGGACGTTTGCGACAATCGCACCTTCCGCAATCATGATCAGGCCGCGAAACGTGAGCAGTTGCGGCCCGTTGGAGATCACGCCGGGCATCGCAAGCATCGCGGTGAACGCGCCGAGCAGCAGGATGTAGGCGATACGAAGCCGCTCCCACGCAAGAAACACAGGTTTTGCCAGCTCGACAACCGACGCTCCCGACTCAACCGTGGAAGCTGCATCATCGGTGGTCGTGTCGGTCGTCGGAGAGGAGTAGGGGTTGTTGGTCATGAGCTTCAGTGGCGAACGCCTGCAGTCACCGTGGCGCGACGAAGGATTGATCGTAGAACGCAGGAGACGTCGCTTCCGCGGCTATGACGCACTGGTCGGTTCGCGCGTCTGGCCAAGAAGGCCGCCCAAGCGGTCGCCGCAGTCTGCCAATATACCCGTTCACACTCGCGAGTGGCGGGGGAGTCCCGCCTTGATCCCGGAGGGATCACAGCGAGTAGCCGGAGGTCAGCGCAGCGTCACCTCCGGGCCACGCCCCCCATCCACTCCACGACCCCGGACGGGGGCGTAGCGAATTCCAGTCCCCGCGGTCACGACGCTCGCCCCCCCTTCTCCGAACCGTCCGCTTCCGAACTCTCTTGCACGCAGTTCATCAGCGTCGTGCTGGTAACGGCGTCGTGATCTCATGGGTGTACTTCCAACATCCAAAGCCGCTCGACTCCCAAGGAATGGCGTGAGCGTGCGTTCGGTCGGATTCGTCTTTGAGTGAAAGAAATACACCTTCGACCACACGTCGCAAGTGACGGGGGAGTCATGCGCCTGCGGATCACACGATAGGCCACAAGAGTTCAAGACGGCGACCGTATTAAAACGCTGACGACCTGCGGCCAGAGGATTCAAGAAGCTGGCGCTAGCCTGACAGCCCGGAGTCCACGCAACGCCGCCCCACCGTGACCGCAGATCAACCGTCGCAGCGGAAAGCAATGAATTAGATTCAACGTTAGCCGCCACCTTGGACGGACGATTGAGCTTCCACTTCAAAAACCGCGCAAGCCGTCTTCAGGTGCACGGCTTGGGTCTGTGCGTTTTTCGCGCGCAGCCTCGGCGAGAATTCCACACACTAGCAAGCCCACCCCGAGAGCACAGGCGACTGTACCGGGAATTGCGGAGGCAACGTCTTTCGGGGGATCTGGAATCGCAATGTATCCGAAAGTGATCAGAATCATTCCGCCGCATAGGCAGAAGAACCAAGAAGTACATTCGTAAGCTCGACCTCGTCGTGGTCGGCCCGAGATGAACGAAAGCACGTACCCGCACGATGCAGACAAGGCAAAACATATCGCGAGGGCGATCCCCACATTGCGCAGGTTGATGAAATCGGCAAACGCCGCATTCAGATTGGGCAGAAGCAATGTGAAAGTGAGTGCCGGCATGCAGAGCAGAAAAATAGCAGCGATCATTGCTCGCGACAGCTCGAAAAAGAATCGGGGGCGTTCCATCCCGTTGATACCGTAGCGACCGATGTTGCGGACAGATTCGTATCCGATCGATGCTGTTCCGACTAGTCCTGTTACCCAAAGTGTGAGCCAGCCACTCCAGGCCAGTACGACGTTTTGAAGCCAACCGTTTATCTCAAACATGACAGGAATCATCATGCCGAACCATGCGAACCATCCCATTGGCATCGCCCATCCAGGCGAGACGCGGCGGTGTTCAAAGATGGTTCGAATAAGATTCATGAGCACAGGACGGCGGTGGTCACCGCGTCGGCGCGATGGACCAAACTCCAATACAAACTCGACTCGCCGACTGCGGAGCACCACTTGGTTCACGCGGATCGGCCACGACGACGGCACGAGCCATCGCCGCTGATGGCCAATGTACTCGATCGGAATCGTCGAGGGAGATTCGAAGTGTCTGGCTCACACTTGTCGTCGCTGGACAGCTACGATGAAGCCCGGAGGGCTGGCACAATGTTTGCCGGTGGTGTCAGCCACCGGTATTCAGTGCAATGAAGTACAAAGGCCTGAAGGGCCGACACAATTGTTCTTTTAGCCGCCCGGGAGCGATCAAACCCCGATTATTGTGTCGGCCCGCTGGGCCTTGAGTGTTGCATGGAATCCATCCCCGGTGGCTGACACCACCGGCAGACACTCTACCGGCCCTCCGGGCCTAAGACACATCGCCCAACCAGCCAAATACGATCCATTAATTCCGTTGGATTCAGCAAACACTGAGCGGTCACCATTTCAGCGATCGGTTCTTTTCGTTCGTTCGTTCGGTCGAGTCGAACGCGAAGCGATCGAACCATGACATCAGGGGCGAATCCCAGGAAACCGAGGTCTGATAAAATCCGATGGCGCACTTCGAACGCACCAGTCGCAGCTGGGATGTCACGCGTTGGACCTGGATGCGAACAGCGGAGAAGAGATTTGTCCACGAATTACTCGAATGACACGAATCGTTGTGACTGGCGTGTCAGGCGTCGGTTGGAAGCGTGAACGGCGGAGCACCACTTGGTTCACGCGTCTCGGCCACGACGACCGCACGAGCCATCGTCACTGGTTCCCAATGTACTCGATTGAAATCGCCAAGGGAAATTCGAAGTGTCCGGCTCACACTTGTCGTCGCTGGACAGCTACGATGAAGCCCGGAGGGCTGGCACAATGTTTGCCGGTGGTGTCAGCCACCGGTGTTCAGTGCAGTGAAGCACAAAGGCCTGAAGGGCCGGCACAATCGTTCTCTTGGCCGCCCGGGAACGCTCAACCCCCGAATACTGTGTCGGCCCGCTGGGCCTTGAGTGTTGCATGGAATCCATCCCCGATGGCTGACACCACCGGCAGACACTCTATCGGCCCCCCGGGCCTAAGACACAACGCCCAACCAGCCAAATACGATCCATCGATTCCGTTGGATCTGGCAAAC
>NZ_JBFHKV010000325.1:0-7841 GCF_041595215.1 Stieleria sp.
TCATCCGTTGGTCATCGACCGTGTCAGCCAGTTCCATCGCGAAAGTGGTTTGCTGAGCGACACGCTTGAGAACGTCTTCCAGCCCTCGACGACATCCGGCTCGCTGACGAACGAACTGTTGGCCGAAGACATTGAGTCGCTGGCGGCCGACGCGGAAACACTTGGCGACGCCGCGCGCGGCGAGCTGATCTACCGCCGCAAATCGTTGTCCTGCACCCAGTGTCACGCGATCGGACCGGCCGGACCGGTCATCGGTCCCAATTTGGTTGCGGTCGGTGCCGCCGCCAAAACCAAGTACTTGGTCGAGTCGATTCTGAGTCCCAATGCGGCGATCGCCGAACACTATGAAACCAAAGCGTTTCTGCTGGACAGCGGCAACGTGCGAACCGGGATCGTGACGTTCCGCAACGAGCAAGAAGTGGTGCTCCGCGATTCCTCGGCGCTCGGCCAAGAAGTCCGTCTCGCGACGGATGAAATTGAAGCGGAAATTCCCGCCAAGTCGCTGATGCCGGCGGGACTGGCGGACCAGCTGAAGGACCGCAATGAGTTTCTTGATCTGGTCAAATTTATTTCGGTTCTCGGAAAGCAGGGTGACTATGCCAATGACGAGAGTCCCGTCATCCGCAAATGGCGTGTCCTTGCAGCCCCCGACCTTGCAGATCCCGACCAAGCGACGCTGCCTGACGGCGATGCCGATTGGTTGCCGGCCTACAGCATGGTGCGTGGCGAGCTGCCGGTTGCCGATTGGCCCGATTCCGAAACGGTCTTCGCCCGCGGATTCGTCAACGTGCTCGTCCCAGGCGACGTTCAGCTGGATTTGAACTCCAGCGACGGCTTAGGGCTGTGGGTCGACGACCGGCGGATCGATGACCTTGAAGCCCCGATCCATTTGGAGCGCGGTCGGCATGCGATCACGTTTTTGATCGACCGAAAACGCCGCGACGTTGGGCTTCGCGTCGAGCTCAAGACGTTGGGCAAAACCAGATTGCAACCCGAAGGCGGGCTTTGATCGAAACCCACGGTGTCGCATTCCCCGCCTCAATTGACGCAAAACGTTCTTTAAAAACACCGTCATGTGCCTACATTCGGTCTCGTTCATGCAACCGCCGGATTGCTGCCACCGAGACGCATCCGACGAAACCATCCTCGTAAAGTGAAGCGAATGCCTGATCGAATTAACCAGTCGCGATTTCATCCGTCGTCCCGTCTGCTGCGTTCGGCGCGACAGGGACTGCTCGCCGCGTTTGCTGTGGTCCTCGTCAACTGTCACACGGCTCCGCACGATGTCAACGCACAGCAGGCAAACGCCCAACCAACAACTGCCCAACAACCGCCTGCGCAGCACACCGAAGTAACGCCGGACGAGAACGACTCGCGGATCGCGTGGTGGCGTGAAGCAAAATTCGGCATGTTCGTGCACTGGGGCGTCTACTCGGTCGTCGGCGGTCAATACAAAGGCCAGGAATTGCCCAACAGCGCCGAATGGATGATGGCACGCGGAAAGATTCCGATCGCCGAATACGAACAATACGCCAAGCAATTCAACCCGGTCGACTTTGACGCCGACAAGTTCGTCGGACTGGCCAAGCAAGCGGGCATGAAGTACCTGGTCATCACGGCCAAGCACCACGACGGCTTTGCGATGTTCGACTCCAAAGCGACCGATTACAACGTGGTCGACTTCAGCCCCTTTGGCCGCGACATCATGAAGGAGCTGGCCGAGGCCTGCCAAAAACAGGGCATCAAGTTTGGGTTTTATTATTCCCAGGCTCAAGACTGGCATCATCCGGGTGGCTTCGGCAACAGCTGGGACAAGAGCATCAAACGCGTCAGCAGTGACCAATACGTGCGTGAGAAGGCGGTTCCGGAAGTGCGGCAACTGCTCACCGAGTACGGGCCCATCGGCATCTTTTGGTGGGACACGCCGCGGGCGATGAGCGAAGAAGCGTTCAACAGTTTGCACTCGCTGACCAAGCTGCAACCTGACGTCCTGACCAACGATCGATTGGGAGAAGACTTTCCCGGCGACTACAAAACGTTCGAACGCAACATTCCCCGGCAAGCACCGCAAGGCAAAGACTGGGAGGTCTGCATGCCGATCAGCGGCAGCTGGGGATACAAAAAGTCCGACACGAATTTCAAATCCACCCGCACGCTGATTCAAAATCTGGCCGACATCGCCAGCAAGGGCGGAAACTATCTGCTCAACGTCAGCCCGACGGGAAAGGGCACGTTGTTGCCCCAGGCGGTCGAACGACTGGAGCACATCGGACAATGGATGCAAACCAACGGAGAATCGATTTACGGCACGACGGCCAGCCCGATCGGCGAGCCGGATTGGGGACGCTGCACGGCCAAAGCCACCGGTGACGGAACGGTGCTGTACTTGCACGTGTTCGACTGGCCGCAAGACGGCAAGCTGGTCGTCCGCGGGTTGGAAAACGACGTCCGATCAGCCAGTCTTCTCGATGGTGGTCAAAACCTTTCCACCCAGACGGTCGACGACGGTGTTTTGGTCAGCGTGCCTGCGGATCCGCCGGACGACAACAACAGCGTGATTAAGTTGGTCGTCAGCGGAACACCTGAAGTCCGTTCGCTGCTGCCCACACCTGGAAAAGACGGTGTGCTGGAACTGTTTGCCGACAAAGCCTTCATTCACAACAACGAAGGCAGTCGCGATGCCGGCCTTCGCGAACACGACGGAATCCCGCACGTCGGGTACTGGCTGGACGACCAAGCCTGGGTCGAGTGGGAGATCGAAATTCGCGACCCCGGCGTCTACCAGGTTTCCGCCGTGATGTCCGTGCAAGAAGCGCAGACCGAATTCCGAGTGTCGGTCAACGATTCACAGCTCTCCGCGTCCGTCCCTTCGACCGGCAGCTATGGTCGCTACGCCCAACGAGATCTGGGCACGATCCAGATCAGCAAGGCCGGGCGGAAGAGTGTCCGCGTCATCCCCACACCCGGCTCGTGGCAGCCAATGAATCTGAGACAATTGACACTGAAACGCGTGAGCAAAACAGACGTCGATTGATCGCCACGCGATAACATTCACCGGTCGAGCTTTGGCAGCCGTTGCTGTATCATTCGACTTGCCAAAAGCTTGCTTTACCAACATCGCCATCTTCGGATTCGCGGTCCACCTGTTCTCCGGCAAAAGGGAATCGTCCAAAAACCTCCACCATGAATACACCTTCATCATCTCCCAGCGTTTGGAACGGCAACCTCCCCAAGATCGGTATCCGACCCACGATCGATGGACGACTCGGCGGCGTCCGTGAATCGCTCGAAGACCAGACGATGAATCTGGCGAAACGAGTGGCCGAATTGATCACCACCAATGTCCACTATCCCAACGGCGAGCCGGCCGAATGTGTGATTGCCGAGACATGCATCGGCGGCGTCGCGGAAGCCAGCCGCTGCGAAGACCTGTTTCGTCGCGAGAACGTGGGGCTGTCGTTGACGGTCACCCCGTGCTGGTGTTACGGATCGGAAACGATGGACATGGACCCGCTACGCCCCAAAGCGGTGTTCGGTTTCAATGGTACCGAACGCCCCGGAGCCGTTTATCTGGCGGCGGTCCTGGCCGGACATTCTCAAAAAGGCTTCCCCGCATTCGGCATCTATGGACGCGACGTCCAGAACGCCGGAGACGCGGCGATGCCTGCCGATGTGCAAACGAAGATTCTAGATTTCGCCCGCTGCGGTCTGGCCGCGGCATTGATGCGTGGCAAGTCCTACCTGTCGATGGGCGGAACGTCGATGGGCATTGCCGGTTCGATGGTCGACTACTCGTTCTGGGAAAAATGGCTGGGCATGCGTGTCGAAGACATCGACATGAGCGAATTCATCGGGCGGATGAACAAGGGCCAATTCGATCAAGCCGAATACGAAACGGCGCTCGGCTGGGTGAAAGAGAACTGCCCCGAAGGCGACGATTACAACAGCGATGCCACCAAACGCTCGCGCGAACAACTCGACAGCGAGTGGTCCGATGGTGTGAAGATGGCATTGATCGCCCGCGACTTGATGGTCGGCAACCCGAAACTGGCCGAGATGGGACTGAATGAACAGGCTCACGGGCACGGCGCGATCGCATCCGGTTTCCAAGGCCAGCGTCAATGGACGGATCATTTTCCCAACGGGGACTTCATGGAAGCGATCCTCAATACCTCGTTCGACTGGAACGGCAAACGCGCCCCGTACATCGTTGCCACCGAAAACGACGCCATGAATGCGGCGACCATGTTGTTCGGTCACCTGCTGACCAATTCGGCTCAGGTGTTTGCCGACCTGCGGACGTACTGGAGCCCTGACGCGGTGGCGTCGGTCTGTGACGGTTATCAGCTTGATGGGCCGGCCAGCGACGGTCTGCTGCACCTGATCAACTCCGGTCCGGCGGCGCTCGACGGAACCGGCCAACAATCCGCCGCCGATGGCACGCCGACGATGAAGCCGTTCTGGGAAATCACCGACGACGAAGTCGAAAAGTGCCTCAAGGCGACGACGTGGCATCCGTCGATCACCGAGTACTTCCCCGGCGGCGGCATGAGCACCCGCTTCAAAACACGCGGCGGCATGCCGGCGACGATGACGCGAATCAATCTGGTCGATGGGCTTGGCCCCGCCCTGCAGATCGCCGAGGGACACACGATCGAACTGCCCGACGACGTCCACGACACCTTGGATCAGCGTACCAATCCGACCTGGCCGACGACCTGGTTCGCTCCGATGCTGACCGGTCGCGGCGCGTTCACATCGACCTACGAAGTGATGAATCACTGGGGCGCCAACCACTGTGTGATGACCGCCGGTCACGTCGGCCACCTGTTCATGACCTTGGCGTCGATCCTTCGGATTCCCGTCTACATGCACAACGTCGATCGGGCCCGAGTTTTCCGGCCGAGTGCTTGGAATGCATTCGGGACCGACGATCTGGAGGGCGCCGACTTTCGAGCCTGCGAAAACTTTGGACCGCTGTACGGACGTAAATAGCCGCTGCGGATGGTTTTCCCTGCGTTGCGAGCGCAGCACGAAAGCACCCGCTTGCTGCGAAGCGTCGTCGATGCCGGGTGATCTGACAACCGCGTCGCTGCCGTCACCCGGCGGTGGCCCCACCACGCTCCGGCGAGCGTGGCTACGATATACTTTTACCACCCCATGCTGGGCAACAGACGTGATGAATCAACAACAGATCCTCGAATCCATGCTCGAACTGTCTCACTTCCTGGGTGAGGAACATCGGCAACTGGCGATCCTGGGCGAAGGCAACACGTCGGCGAAGATCGACGCGGAGACTTTTTTTGTCAAAGCCAGTGGCAGTTGCCTGGGAACACTCGGCGTCGACGACGCGGTCGCCTGCCGGTTTGATGCGCTGCTGCCGATGCTGGACGAAGACGCGATCGGTGACCAGGAAATCGAGGATCGGCTGCTCGGCTGTCGCGTCGATTCGACCGCGAAGAAACCGTCCGTCGAAACACTCTTTCACGCCTACCTGTTGTCGCTGCCGGGGATCGAATTCGTCGGTCACACGCACAGCATCGCGGTCAACCGAATCCTCTGCTCGCCGCTGGCCGAGCAATTCGCGACGCAGCGGTTGTTTCCCGACGAAGTCGTTTGTTGTGGGGCACAGTCTGTCTCCATCCCGTACGTCGACCCCGGGCTGAAATTGTCACAGGTGATTCGTCAAAAGACGCAAGCGTTCCTGGATGAATTCGGGGTCCCGCCGCGCGTGATCCTGTTGCACAACCATGGCCTGATCACGATCGGCAAAACGCCCGGTGCGGTCAAAGCCGCCATGTTGATGGCTCACAAAGCGGCCGAGATCTTTGCCGGGGCCGCCGCACTCGGCGGACCGGTTTTCATGGACGCCGCTGAAGTGAATCGGATCGCCAATCGAATCGACGAACACTACCGCCAACAAGCGTTAAAGCTATGACCGAACAGTCCGATGACGAACTACCACCTGGGATTCCAGACTGGTTGCGTGTTTCGTTCATCGACGAATTGCCGTTCTACGTGGTCTTGAAGGACCTGCACGGTAAGTTCACCTACGTCAACAAACGATTGGCAAACCGATTGGGATTGCCTGCCGACGAACTCGTGGGCAAGACCGACTTTGATTTGTTTCCCCACGATCTGGCACAAAAGTATCACGACGACGACCGACGGGTGCTGGAGTCCGGTCAAACCATCACGGAGATCGAAGACAACGATGCGGGTTCGGAAAGCCGGCTCGTCAAGGTCCGCAAATCGCCGATCCGCAATCCTCAGGGCAACATCGTTGGGATCGAGGCCATCTTTTGGGACGTCACCGATCATCAAATGGCCGAAGCCCAGTTGGTGCAGGAGCGATTTCTGCTTCACATGATCCTGAACAACCTTCCTGACTTCATCTATTTCAAAGACCTCGACAGCCGGTTCCTACGCGTCAGCCGCGCTCACGCCTATCGGCTCGGCCTGGCGACGCCGTCTGATGCGATTGGAACACGCGACAACGATTACTTTCCCCAAGCGTATGCCGAGGCCGCTCGAGACGATGAGCTGAAACTGATACGCACCGGGCAGAACATCCTTGGGCGGGAAGAACATGCGGTTTGGCCCGACGGCAGCGAGACCTGGGTCGCGACGACCAAGTTGCCGCTTCGCGATGAAAACGGCCAGATCGTCGGCACGTTCGGCATCTCACGCGACATCTCTGAATTAAAATCCACCGCTGAGTCTCTGGAACGAGCCAAACAGGCCGCGGAAGCAGCGAGCCGTGCCAAAAGCGAATTCGTCGCGAATTTGAGCCATGAAATTCGCACGCCGATGAACGCCATCATCGGAATGGCCGAGTTACTGGTCCGCGCAGGACTCGACGACTTGCGAACCCAACAAGCCAAGACGATTCTCGAATCCGGTGAAAGTCTGCTGAGTTTGCTCAACGATATCTTGGATTTTTCGCGAATCGAATCGGGCCGCATTGAGCTTGACCCGACCCCGGGCGACGTCGCCGAATGCGCGCGCGGCACGATCCGAATGCTTTCGGTACGGGCCGACGAAAAAGCGATTCGCCTGCATTGCGAGGTTGCCCCAAATCTTCCCAAACTGGTGCTCGCCGATTTTGTCCGATTGCGGCAAGTTCTCGTCAACCTGATCGGCAACGCCCTCAAGTTCACTTCGCAGGGACAAGTGACGTTGAGTGTCGAGCCGGTTGAGCGTGACGAGTCACATCGCGATGACCATCAAGTCAGCATTCGATTTGCCGTCAGCGATACGGGCATCGGCATCCCGAGCGACAAACTGGACGTGATCTTTGAGGAGTTCGAGCAGGCGGACAAGTCGACGACACGACGGTTCGGAGGCACGGGGCTTGGACTGGCGATCACCGCACGCCTGGTCCGACTCATGGGCGGGCAGATCGACGTGCAGAGTGAGGTGGGACAAGGAAGCACGTTTTCGTTCACGCTCAATTTTCCCGTCGTCGATTCCACCGGAAACGAACCATCCGGCCAGGCCCCGTCGGCAACATCAACCCAAGCCGCCAAGTCTCGGCATCCACTGCGAATCCTGCTTGCCGAAGACGGCGTGACCAATCAGAAGGTTGCGACCATGATGCTTGCGGATTTGGGACACGACGTTTCGGTGGCCATGGACGGCCGCGAGGCAGTCGAACTTTCCGCCGGCGATGCCTTCGACCTGATTCTGATGGACGTCGAGATGCCCGAGATGGACGGGCTCGAGGCGACGCGGCTGATTCGCGAGCGAGAACACGGCACTTCAACCCATCTGCCGATTATCGCGATGACCGCGCATGCCATGGCGACCGATGAGCAACGCTGCTTGGACGCCGGCATGGA
>NZ_JBFHKV010000326.1:0-7830 GCF_041595215.1 Stieleria sp.
GGCGAACAAGCGAGTCTGCAAATTCTGATCGACGGCAGTGATTCACAGGTCGCGACCACCGCCCAGAGTACGGCGCAGCTGTTGGGGTTGAATCTGTCGATTCAGATGGCGAAGGCCAAAGGCGAGGCCTTGCAAATCGCTCCGGCCCGAGACGCCTCGGGGCAAGGAGTGCTGCCGATCGATGTGCGGACACGCATGTTGTACAACCCCGACCTGGAAAGCTCGCACTTTTTCGTTCCCGGATTGGTCGGCATCATCCTGCAGTTGGTGACGTTGTTTCTGACGTCGTTCGCCGTGGTTCGCGAGCGGGAACTGGGGACGTTGGAACAGTTGTTCGTCACACCGGTCGGTCGAACCGGTTTATTGCTGGGCAAGTTGCTGCCATACGCCCTGGTCGGTTTTGTGGCGCTGCTGACGGTGTTGGCCGTGATGATCTATGTCTTCGGCGTCGACATCCGCGGCAGTGTCTCCTTGCTGTTGGCGTTGTCGATGTTGTTCATGGTCTGCTCGCTGGGGTTGGGCTTGCTGGTGTCCACCCTTGCCAAGACACAATTGGAAGCGGTGCAGTTTGCGTTTGTGATCATGTTGCCGTCGGTGTTGCTTTCGGGCTTCGTTTTTCCGCGCAGCGAAATGCCGCTGCCGATCTACTTGATCACGTTTGGGATTCCAGCGACTTACTTTATCGAGATTCTTCGGGGCGTCGTTTTACGGGGTGCCGATTTCATCGATCTGGTTCCCTGGGTTGTCGGATTGACGATCTGCGGCGCGGTCGTTCTGATCCTCAGCGTGTTGCGATTCCAAAAACGCCTCGGCGCCTGACACCATTGATTGCAGATTCCGACCATGGCGCACCGTCCCTCTTCTTCTGTTCCGAAACGATCCAAAAGGCGGTTTCGACGTCAGACGCGGCCCGGAACGCCGCCCGGGGCGGTGGTGCCGAATCCCGATGCGCCCCCACCGATCATTCGGCTGGTTACCTATGGTCCAACGGATGTGACGGAACATGAGATCGATGATCTGAAACGCATTGCCGGGCTGGTCAACGATTCCGTCGTGACGTGGGTCGATGTGGATGGTTTGGGAGATGCGGACGTGGTGATGCGGGTGGGTGATCTGTTCGGACTGCATCACCTCGCACTGGAAGACGTGGTCAACGTTCACCAGCGGCCAAAGGTTGAACTGTACGGCGATCATCTGTTCATGATCGCCCGCGCGCTTCCACATGACGATTCACACGGGTCCGCGCAAATCGCGATGTTTCTAGGACGCAACTTTGTCGTTTCGTTTCGCGAACGCGAGGCCGTTTGTCTCGACGCGGTCCGTCAGCGGATTCTCTCGGGCAAAGGCAAGATTCGAACCTACGGTGCCGACTACTTGCTTTACGCGCTGCTGGATTCGGTGATCGATGACTATTTCCCCGCCCTGGAAAAACACGGCGAAAACCTTGACGTGTTGGATAGTCAGATCTCGGCGGGTGCCGATCGGAACCTGATCAGCGAGGTGCACCAATTGCGCAGCGAGTTGCTTTCACTGCGGCGGGCAATCTGGCCGCTGCGTGACGCAATCAACGCACTGATTCGAGATTCCGGGGATCTGATCTCCGATGAAACCGATTTGTATTTGCGCGATTGCTACGATCACATCATTCAGATCATGGATGTGATCGAGACCGATCGCGAACTCTGTTCCGATTTGCGGGATTTCTATTTAACGGTGGTCGGCAATCGGATGAACCAGGTGATGAAGTTTTTGACGATCATCGCCACGTTGTTCATGCCGCTGAGTTTCATCGCCGGCCTGTACGGGATGAACTTCAATCCGTCGGCATCGACTTGGAACATGCCCGAACTGAATTGGACGTTCGGCTACTTCTTTGCCTTGGCCTTGATGGCGGGGACCGCAACCACCTTGACCGCAGTCTTTTGGCGAAAGGGTTGGTTGAGGTGAGCGGTATTGACCCTGTGCCGGACCGTCGCAGGCACAAGCTGTAGGTGGCGTGTGGCTTAGCCCGTGCCCCTTTCCGCGATCGGAGGGTGCTCGTCGTTAGACACGGTAACTGTTTTGCATGTTCGAACAATATTCGGTCGGCTTGGTATGCCAGTTGCTCTTTTTCCTTGCTCCGAACTTTGACGTCGCTCCAAAGGAAGATCCGTGTCATCGACGACCGAAGCCAAGCAGGCCACGCCGACCTGGAGGTCGTTGGAAACCTTGATCGCGGTGTTTGCGATCGCGATGATCACGCTGCATCTGGTCCTGCGTTTCGGCACCAGCAGTTCACACAGCATGATGAACCTGCCGTTGGTGGCGGTGCTGGTGTTCGGAGGCATCCCGCTGGTTTGGGATTTGTTGTTGAAGATGTTGCGGCGGGAGTTCGGATCGGACCTGTTGGCCGGGATCTCGATCGTGACCTCGGTGCTGCTGGAGGAATACCTGGCGGGATCGCTGGTCGTGTTGATGCTTTCCGGCGGCGAGGCGTTGGAGGCCTATGCGGTGCGGAGTGCCTCGTCGGTCCTGCGGGCTCTCAGTCAACGCATGCCTTCGGTGGCACATCGAAAACGGGACGCGGTCGTCGAAGACATCGCGTTGGACGAGTTGGCGATCGATGATATCGTCGCCGTCTTTCCACACGAGATCTGTCCGGTCGACGGGACGGTGATCGAAGGGCACGGGGTGATGGACGAGTCGTACCTGACTGGTGAACCCTACATGATGTCCAAGACGCCGGGTTCGGCGGTGCTGTCCGGGGCGATCAACGGCGAATCGGCGCTGATCATCCGGGCCGAAAAATTGGCGGTCGATTCACGCTACGCCAAGATCATGGAGGTGATGGAGGCGTCCGAAACGCAAAAGCCCAAGATGCGCCGATTGGCCGACAAGTTGGGAGCCTGGTACACCCCGTTGGCCGTCGCCATCGGAGTGGCGGCCTGGATCGGAACCGGCAACCCGGTGCGATTCTTGGCGGTGATGGTGGTCGCCACACCGTGCCCGCTGTTGATCGGCATTCCGGTCGCGATCATCGGTTCGATCTCGCTGGCCGCACGCCGTGCGATCATCGTGCGCGACCCATCGTCACTGGAGATGGCCGACACCTGCCGAACGCTGATCTTTGACAAGACGGGGACGCTGACCTACGGCGAACCGAAGCTGGTCCAGCGGATTTGTGCCGATGAAAGTCGCGATCAAGAAATCTTGAGTCTCGTCGGCAGCTTGGAACGATTTTCAAAGCATCCACTGGCCCAGGCCATTGTTGCCGCCGCCGGTGAGGCCAACCTCGCCCCGCAAAGTGTGTCGGAAATCAGCGAGCCGCCCGGCAAGGGGCTGCGCGGCATCGTGGGCGGGCGAAATATCGAAGTCACCAGCCGCAAAAAGCTACTGGCCCAGCAGCCTGAGTTGCGGACCCAGTTGCCACCGCAGGCGGGCGGATTGGAATGCGTGATTCTGGTCGAGGATGAGTATGCCGCGACCTATCAATTCCGTGACACCCCGCGACGCGACGGCGCGTCGTTCATCCAACATTTGGGACCCCGGCATTCCATCCGGCGGACGATGATGGTGTCCGGGGACCGCGAATCGGAGGTCCGGTATCTGGCCGAACAAGTCGGCATTGAAGACGTGTATTTCAGCCAAAGTCCGGAACAGAAACTGGAGATCGTCAACGCCGAGACGGCCAAGGCGAATTCCATCTTTGTCGGCGACGGGATCAACGATGCGCCCGCCTTGATGGCGGCAACGGTGGGCATCGCCTTCGGCCAAAACAGCGACGTCACGACCGAAGCGGCCGACGTCGTGGTGCTGGACAGCTCGCTGCAAAAGATCGACGAGTTCCTGCACATCAGCCGGCGGATGCGGCGAATCGCACTGCAAAGCGCGATCGGGGGCATGGCGCTGAGCATCGTGGGGATGATGTTGGCCGCCGCCGGATACCTGTCACCGGTCGCCGGCGCGATTTGCCAGGAAATCATCGATGTCGCCGCCGTGCTCAATGCCCTCCGCGTCGCGCTGCCGCCCAAATCGATGATCGATTTTGAACCATCCGAAGGCGAAGGCTGAGATCCAATCCCACTGGCCGGCGGGTGGACGGGAGCCTCGCACAGGGACGGGGTGGCGCAAATTGACAGGGGTTGTCAGCCTCCATAAACTTGAAAAGCTTTTCACCCAGAAGCTCTTTTCCGAGGACAGGCACGCCGATTTGTGCCGGCGATGTCGTGTTCGCGTCCGACCGATCGGAAATGCTATCAGCGAATCAATGCCCGTCGGTTTCGATTGCAAGCCCGACGACCGGTCGCCACCTCAAGCAAGCCCCCCGATGGATTCCAGCGAAGCGTCTCAAGATTTGGAACTCCAAAGCAATCTCACCCAATGCGCGGTCCCGATCGTGGGTCTGGGGGCATCGGCGGGAGGGTTGACCGCGCTGGAAACCTTTTTCGAGCAATTGCCGGTCGATACCGGCGCCGCCTTCGTGGTCGTCCAGCATTTGTCGCCGGACTACCAGAGCCACATGAGCGAATTGCTGGGCCGCCGCACCAAGATGGCCACGGTGCAATTGTCCGACGCGGTCGAACCCGAACCGAACACCGTGTACCTGCTGCCCCCGGCCAAACACGTCGTCCTGCAAGACGGACAACTGCAACTTCGCGACCGAGAAGGCGACGGTGAGTTGAATCTGCCGATCGACAAATTCTTTCGCTCCCTGGCCGAACAGAACGATCGAAAAATAGCGGTGGTGGTTCTTTCGGGCACCGGCAGCGACGGTAGCGAGGGAATCGTGGGCGTCAATCGCGCCGGCGGGTTGGTGCTGTCGCAAGACGAAGACAGCGCTCAATTCAACAGCATGCCGCTCAACGCGATGAAGACCGAAGCGGTCCACGTGGTCGCCCCGGTGGTGGAACTCGCCGAAGCCCTCGTGTCGTTTTTGGCCGGCGTTTCGATCGAAGATGTCATCTCGCATTGTTCGCCCTACATCGAACGCAATGACCTGGAATCCGTCTACCAGCGGTTGGAACAAGCCTGCGGCGTCGATTTTGAACAATACAAGATCGGCACCTTCACACGGCGGCTGTCGCGGCGGATGCTGCTGTCCAAAATCGATCAACTGGACCGTTACATCCAACGGCTCGACAGCGACCCGGCCGAGCTGTCGCGATTGGCCGATGACTTGATGATCGGGGTCACCCGGTTCTTTCGCGACCCCGACGGCTATCAGCGGTTGGCCCATCGTTGCATCCGGCCGGCCGTCGCGGCGAAATCCAGCGGCGACGAATTCCGAGCCTGGGTCGCCGGCTGTGCGACCGGTCAAGAGGCCTATAGCGTCGCGATGTTGATTCATCACGAATGCGAAAAGTCAGGCATCCCGCTGGGGATCAAGATCTTTGCCACCGACCTGCACCCCGATGCGATCCGGTTTGCCCAGCGAGGACATTTTCCCACCGAATCGCTGACGGAGATCCCGCCGGAGTTCCGCGAAAAGTATTTGGTGCGCGTCGCCGACGGGTTTGAGATCTGCAAAAACGTTCGCAACTCGATCGTGTTCGCGCGGCACGATGTGTTGCAAGATGCACCCTTCACCGGCATGGATCTGGTCACCTGTCGCAACCTGTTGATCTACCTGGTCGATGACGCCCAACGACGCGTGCTGAACATGTTCGCCCACGCGCTCAAGGCGCGTGGGGTGATGTGGCTGGGACCGAGCGAAACCCCCGGTGACTTGGTCGAAGACTTTTCGATCCTCGACAAACATTGGCGGATCTTTCAAAAGGACCGTGACTCACGCTTACCGCTCGACCTGAAATTGCGGAAACGCCCGCTGCACAGCGCCAACCTGTCGCGTCGCCCACATTCATCCCGCGCGCCCTCGTCCGCGTTGGTGGCGTCTTACGATCGCATCTTGGAACAATACGCGCCGCCGGGGATCCTAGTCGACGACGATCTGCGACCGCTGCAGATTTTTGGTGACCTGTCGCGATGGACCACCCCGCGACCGGGACGCTTGACCGGCACCGTCGACGACATCCTGATCGAGTCGCTGCGGCTTCCCGTCGCTCTGGCAATCGAACGCATGAAGGTCGATCAATTGTCGGTGATCTCCGAGCGAGCGATGGTCCACAGCGATCCCATCGACATCCGGATCAGTGCGTTTCACCATCCCACCCAATCCGAAACACACTATCTGATCAACTTCGGCAGCATCAACACACAGCCTTCCACTGGGCTTGTTTCGGCTGGCGAACCGGCTCACCGACCGCTTGCCGCTCCCGTCCCCGCGCAACCAGACACGTTATCGACCACGACGGATTCGATGTCCCCGGCGGATTCAACGTCCGCCGATGCAGACGCCTTGGCGCTCAACGCCGAGCGCATTCGCATGCTGGAAATGGAACTGGAATTCACTCGAGAGAACCTGCAAGCGACGATCGAAGAAGTCGAAACGACCAATGAAGAACTGCAGTCCAGCAATGAGGAGTTGACCAGCAGCAACGAGGAATTGCAAAGCACCAACGAAGAACTACACAGCGTCAACGAAGAACTGCATACCACCAACGCCGAAAGCAGTCGACGCTTGCAACTACTGACCGAAACCACACGTGACCTGGAAACGGTCATGTTGGAAAGCGACGTGGGCATTGTCCTGGTCGACAATGATTTGAACATTCGCCGCGTCACACCGGCGGCCGCTGATATCTTGTTGATCCGCCGCAAGGATGCCGAGGGTGAACGACTGGCCGATTACGCCCACGCCTTGGAGGACGTCGATCTGATCGAATTGGTGCAGCAGGTCAGCCGCGAACACAAAACGATCGAGCTCGAAACCATCGACCGGCGGGACGATCCGATTCTGTTGCGAGTCTCACCCTACCGCGAACGCAGCGGCGTGGTGATGACGATGACGAACCTGCGAACCGTCAAAGAAACCGCCGACAAGCTTCGCAAACTGACCTCGATCGTTCAGGACAGCACCGATGCGATCATCGGTGTTGAACTCAATACACGGGTCACCAGCTGGAATCGCGGCGCGACACGGTTGTTCGGCTACGAATTGGACGTTTCGCGAAACGTCGAACTCTGCGACGCCTTGCCGACGGAGATCTGCGACGTTTGCGAGACGCTGATCCGCGAGCTGGTCCGCCACGGCGATGTCGCCGCGAAAGAGATTTCGACCACGATTCAGGACAAACAAGTTTTCCTGCAGATTCGCGTCACGCCCGTCCTGGATGAATATGAACGCGTCTCGTCGGCGGCGATCACGCTGTACGACGTCACGGCGATGCAAAAAGCCAAGGAGCAGTTGCGTCTGCGGACGCGGGCCATCGATGCGGCCAGCAACGGCATTCTGATCGTCGACGCGCAAAAAGACGATATGCCGATCGCTTACGCCAATCAAGGGTTCGGGCAACTGACCGGATTTGACCCCCAGGACGTTGTCGGTCGCAATTGCCGGTTCTTGCAAGGCCCCAAGACCGATCCGGCCGATATCCAGAAGATCCGCGACGCGATCGCAAATCAGGAAAGCTGCCGCGTCACGCTCTTGAATTATCGTCGCGACAACACGCAGTTTTACAACGAGTTGGTGATCACGCCGATCTTTGATGCCGACGGCCAATTGACGCACTACGTCGGCGTGCAAAGTGATGTGACCGACATGGTCGAAGCGAGTCATTCACTGAAACAGAGCGAGCTCGAATATCGAAGCACCTTCGAAAACGCCGCCATCGGAATCGCCCACGTCGGACTGGAGGGCCAGTGGCTGAGGGCCAACGAAAAGCTCTCCCAGATCTTTGGCTACAGTCGCGATGAACTGAAAACAATGACGTTCCAGGATCTGACGCATCCCGA
>NZ_JBFHKV010000327.1:0-7825 GCF_041595215.1 Stieleria sp.
AACGCATTGTCGGTCAATAATCAGAGCGGACGACACGTTTTGATGGGGCACATTAACCGACTGCGGGACTGGACCGAGGGAACGCACGACTATGTGTTCCTGTTTCATGATGCCAATCGGGACATCGTCGTCGATCTGCCTGGTTACCAGTGGATCGAGTGCCCGGCATCGACATCCCACTGGAGCCGACGGGCGCTCTGGGAATACCGAAATTTGAACAAGATTGCTCGGCAGACCCACAGCGAGTTTATCTTTACGCCCGCCGGTGTCTCGGTGCCAGGCATCAAGACGCCGCAAGTCGTGTTCTGTCAGAATCCCTGGTGTATGGTGCCCGAATTGCATCACGGTTTGAACGACAAATTCAAAGCGTGGTTGCAACGGCGTGGCTATCGTCGCACGATGCGGGAAGCGTCGTTGATGGTCTTTAATTCACAATACATGCACGATGCCTACCGCTCAAATGCGGGCGGCGATGCGAAGCGTGCGATGGTGGTTTATCAGGCCATTTCCGAAACAACCTGGGAAGCGGCCCGTCGATGGGGAAAAAGTCTGCTGGAAAAAAATCACATCGTCAGCGTCTCGGCGATGGCGCCCCACAAGGGTGCCGATGTTCTGGTGCGGGCCTTTCGTCTGGTGCGCGACACGATCGCCGATGCAAGGTTGACGTTTGCCGGTGGTTGGCCCGATCCATCACATCGCCGGCAGATTGAAAACTTGGTCACCGAACTGGGCCTAAGTGACGCGGTGACCTTTTGTGGTTGGATCAGCGATGAAGAACTCCAGCAACTGTACTCTCGAGCGCACGTGTTCAGTCTGCTCAGTCGTTGCGAATCGTTCGGGATTCCCGCGATTGAAGCGCAAAGCTTCGGGACGCCGGCGATCGGGACCGACACCTGTGCCATCCCCGAAATCGGCGGCGACGGTGGGATGTACAGCGCTGTCGATGATGTTGAAGCGGCTGCAGCGAATTTGGTGAATGTTCTGACGAACGAGGATCTCTGGAATCGGTTGAGCGATTGTGCAAGTGAGAACGCACGCCGATTTTGCTGGACCGAGTGCAGTCGCCCGTTGTTGCAAATGTTCGATATCGTCAATCAGCACGCTGAAGCTTGATCGCCAAGGATGCAACATTGAACGCGTCTGGAACGACGGACCCGATGCGGTTTCACGGTTTTGACGCGCTGCGCGTTGCCGGCATGTTGGCAGTCATCTACATCCATGCCTGCGACACCAACGACCATGTCGAGTGGGGAATGCGGTATCTGGGGTTTGCGGTGCCGTGTTTTTTCATGATGAGTGCGTTTCTGGCCCAGCAAACCATCCTTCGAAAAAACATCGCCTTTTTCGATTGGATCAACCGCAAGTTTCAACGCTTGGCGCCTTCCTATTTTGCCTGGAGCACGATTTACTTAGCCGTTCGATTCGCGAAATCGTTGGCGACCGGTGAGGAACTTGAGTCGGGGATCTTCGGCAGCATCTTCTGGGGCGACGCGTCGCATCAACTTTATTTTGTGCCGTTTCTTTTCTACAGCTTCGTTCTATGGACCGGATTGATGATGCTGGCGAGGCGGCGCCCGGTGATGACGGCAGGATTATTGGCCGTTTCCATCGTGATCTTTGTGTGGCAGGCGTCAGCGATTGAAGCCAGCTTGCCGGCCAATCGCTGGTTTATCGGAAAGAACCTGGCTTGGTTTCCAATCGGAATGTTGTTTGCCATCGTGGTGGACCAATTGCAAGAAAAACGCGAGTGGTTTTTCTGGCCGATCTTAGCAATGTTGGTTGTGATGCTGCTCAGCGACTTCCTGAATGTCTATGCGATTTCAACCGTGGTCTTTGCGTTAGCGATTGTGGTCAGGCGTCCCGCACCCCGTTGGCTCAAACGCCTTTCGATCTACAGTTTTGGGGTGTATCTCTCACACGTGCTGTTCATCGAAGGGATGCAATTTGTGGCACCGCGAATCGGACTGAACCTTCAGTCGATCAGCGTCACGTTGGGAATCATGGTGATCGCGGGACTCATCTCCTTTGCGACCTGTATGCTTCTCGGCCAGTCCAAGTGGACTCGTTGGAGCGTCACATGAGCGGGCCGAAGCAACGCCGCCCGCGCGTCTCGGTCGTGATGGGGGTGTACAACGGCGCGTCTCAATTGACGGCGACGGTTGAAAGCATCCTTGATCAAACATTCGAGGACTTTGAATTGATCCTCGTCGATGACGGGTCGACGGACGGATCATCGGAATTGCTGAGAACATTTGCGGCGCAGGATCGTCGGATTGTGCTGTTGCATCAATCCAATGCGGGGCTCACCTGCGCCCTGATCAAAGGATGTGATCACGCACGGGGGGAGTTCATTGCTCGACAGGACGTCGGTGACCGGTCGCTTTCGAGACGTCTGGAAAAACAGGTCCAATACTTGGATAGACATCCCGATGTGGTTGCGGTCGGCGCGGGATGTCGAAGAATCGGCCCTGGGGGAGAGTTTCTCGGGGAGACGATACGAGATCAAAGTCCGGAACAGATCACCGCTGCGTTCCTCGAGGAGGGAATCGGAATCTCTCATACCGTCGCGACGTATCGTACCGAAGCCTACCGCTCGATTGGCGGATACCGTCGCGAGTTTCGATTCGCGCAAGACACGGATCTTTGGCATCGGATGACACGTGTCGGAAAACTCGGCGAGTTGCCGGAGGTTTTGTTTGAATGGGGAATTGACATGGATGGGATCAGTTCGACCAGTCACGATCGGCAACGCCGCCTCGCGATGCTGGCTCAGGAGTCCTACCGGTGTGTCCAGCGTGGAGGAGATGATCGCGAGATTCTTCGCCGCGCGCACCAAACGAGCTGGGGTGATCTTCCGCCGACGACAGTGATTTCACCGCGTGTCGCTCTGGCGAGTGCTGAGTTCTTCATCGGCAGCCAGCTCTATGCCATCGGTGACCATCGCTGTCGGCCCTATTTGTTGCGCGCCATCCGGCAGCGCCCGTTCTGGATTCGTCCCTGGGTGAAGGTTGCGTTGTCCTATTTGCGATTGCCGGTAAAAGATGCTTGAGACGTTGATACGAACGTTTCGCTTGATCAGTTGGAGGATGCGTGCGTTCTGCTGGTCGATTCGCGGCGCCAGACTCCAACCAAAGGTCAACATCGGTGCGAGATGCCGCATGGACTATCCGCGCGGAATTTGGTTGGGAACCCGCGTGACACTTGAAGACGACGTCTGGTTGAAACTGGTCAATCAACAGGCACAGCTTGACGTCGGGGCGTTCACTTTTTTTGGCCGGGGAACCGAATTGGATGTTTCCCAACAGGTCTCAATCGGTACCAACGTTTTGATCGCTCCACGAGTTTTCATTACCGATCATTCACACAACTCCAGCCGCGGCCTTCCGATCAATCAACAGGGTTGTAACAGTCAGGCGGTCAGCATTGGAAATGATGTTTGGATCGGAACCGGGGCGACGATCCTTTCCGGAGTGACGATCGGCGACGGCGCCGTAATCGGTGCCGGAGCAGTGGTCAGGAGCCACGTGCCCGAGAATGAAGTTTGGGCCGGGGTTCCGGCACGGAAAATTGGTGAACGGTAAGGGTGCGATGACGATGTTAGCGGCGATTCAGGCTCCAAACGATCTTCAGCGTTGGCAATCCGGACAGCCATCGATGATGCGGCTTGCCGCTTTCTTAAATCGAGTTTCGCCACGCGGGAAGGGTGCAATTCCCCGATTCATCGGTCGCAGGTTCGGGGGCAGATGGAAAACGACCATCACCACCGATTCCGGATGCAAGTTGGCCGTCGACCCGGCTAACTTGGACCTGTTTGTGACGATTGAGAACGAGGGCGCTTGGGAGCCATGGATACGCCGCGCCTGTACACTCGCAATGCAAGACGGCGGTGTGATGTTCGACATCGGTGCCAACGCCGGCGCGATCTCCAATGAAACCGCGCTGGCCTGCCCAGGGATCACCATCAAAGCATTCGAGCCACAAGTGGAACTCGCGAGGCTCGTGGCCGTTTCCGCTCAGCTGAATGGATTGCAAAATATCGAAGTGTTCCCCGTCGCCGTCGGTGATCATGAGGGAACAGTCCAGCTGCACAAACCGGCGCACGCCTTACATGCATCGCTGATGACATCAGGTCAGGCGGGGGAAGCGGTCGTCGATGTGCCCCTCATTTCACTCGACTGGGCGGTCCATTCGGGACAGCTTCCTGCTCCGACATTCATCAAAATCGATGTCGAAGGTGGCGAACTCGGCGTCTTGAATGGGGCTCAGCAAATCCTGACGAAACACCAGCCTGTGGTGATTTTCGAAGCCAACGAGAGCTCAGATCGCTTCGGCTACGGCCGCGAAGATCTGTTTGCCCGGTTTCGTCAATGCGGAGACTATGAATTTTTCTGGATCGCGCCGGGCGACGTCCTTGCCAGCCCGAAGCAGCGCGCGACCGAATTCGAATCCCACTATCAGCGAGTTTGAATTCTCCACCAGATGTCCCCCAACGTGTCAATCGTCATCCCGACGCTAGGACGCGACGCGGTTCTCGCCTCTACGATCGAATCGTTGTTGGCACTTCCGTCGCCGGCTGCGGAAATCTTGGTCGTTGATCAAAGTCCCGAGCATGATCAATCGACGACGGAACAATTGACACGTTGGAACGCAACGGGATCGATTCGATGGATTCGACTGCCAAAACCCTCGATTACCCGGTCAATGAACCACGGTTTGCGCGAAGCCAGTTCCCCACTGGTGCTGTTCTTGGACGATGACATTCGCCCCAACGCGGATTTGGTCGCCGTTCATGCGGCGGCTCATGCCCAGTGCCCGCAATTGTGGGCGACCGTCGGACAAGTCATCCAACCCTGGCAGAAACCTCAGCCGATCGACGCTCCGCGCGGCCTCACGGGCCTACGGCGAGACGAAGACTTTCCGTTTCATTCCACCCGTGAGATGGAAGTCCATAACGTGATGGCCGGAAATCTGTGCGTTCACCGCGATCGCGCTCTGTCGATCGGCGGCTTTGATGAAAATTTTCAAGGTGCCGCCTATCGATTCGAAACCGAATTCGCCCGCCGGTTGGAAGCCGCCGGGGGATCGATTCGATTTCTCGGGTCGGCGGGCATCGATCACTTGCGTGTCGAGAAAGGAGGGACACGTGTGTCGGGCAGTCATTTGACCAGCCCATCGCCCAGTCATGGCGTCGGTGATCACTATTACGCTATGTTGCACGCGCAGTCGGCTTGCGAAGCGAATGGCTACTGTTTGCGACGCATCCTCCGCGAAGTCCGGACGAAATTTCACCTGACCCATCCGTGGTGGATTCCGGTGAAGCTTCTGGGAGAGGTGCGAGCCTATCTGGCAGCGCGACGGTTGATGCGAGATCGGATGAAAGTGTTCAATCCCTCGGATCCGATCAAGGTGAACGAGCAGGCTCCATGAAACTCGCCTTTCTGACCACGCACCCGATTCAATACCAGGTGCCGGTGTTCCGGCATTTGGCGGCCGACGATGGCGTCGAATTCAAGGCCGTGTTTTGCACCCTGCCGACCGCCGAGCAGCAGGGCGCCGAATTCGGCGTCAAGTTTGAATGGGACATTCCGCTGTTGGAAGGCTATGACTACCACGTCTTGGACAATGTTTCCAAGACGCCGGGTTTGATGCACTTTGCCGGCTGTGACACTCCCGGCGTCGCGGACTATTTTCGCGAGCAGGGGTTCGACGCGGTCGTGATCAACGGCTGGGTCGTCAAGAGCTGTCTGCAGGCGGCGCGGGCATGCAAACGGTTGCGAATCCCCTGCATCGTTCGCGGCGAAGCCAACAACTTGCGGCCGCGAGCCTGGTGGAAGCGATTGATCCACAAGCGGTTGATGCGCTTTTATGATGCGTTTTGCCCGATCGGTAAAGCCAGCGCGGCGTTCTATCGTGAACTCGGCATTCCCGACGAGCGGATGTTTTTGGCACCGTATTGCATCGAGAACGATCGTCTCGCCGCGACCAGCCCGCGTGATGTGGACTCCATTGCCGCCGCCCGTCGACGGTTCAAGATCGATGCCGACACGTGCTGCTTCCTGTTTTGCGGAAAACTGATCGAAAAAAAACAGCCCATCGGTTTGATGAAAGCCGTCGCACTGGCCCAACAACAAGGTGCCGAGTTTCAGCTGCTTGTGGTTGGTGAGGGCGCACAACGAGAGCAATGCGAGCGATTGGCGCGTGAGGGGAACCTGCCGGTTCAGTTCGCCGGTTTCTTGAATCAATCGGAAATCGGGCAAGCCTACAGCGCCGCGGATGCGCTGGTGTTGCCATCGGACAATGGAGAGACATGGGGATTGGTCGTCAATGAAGGCTTTGCGGCCGGCCTGCCCGCGTTGGTCAGTGATCAGGTGGGGTGTCATCCGGATTTGATCCATGACGGAGCGACCGGGTGGGTGCACCCGTTTGGGGATTGGCAGACGCTCGCCGACCAGTTGGCGCGAGCTGCCGGTGACCGTGAAGAACTTCAGCAAATGGGCCGCAATGCGAAAGCGCTGATCCGTCACTACAGCCCACGCGATGCAGCCGACGGAATCATGCGTGCCGCCCGCCATGTCACCGGGCTGGGGAGCTAAGATGATTCGCGTCGCGTTACTCGACACGACGGTACCCGGTGAACCCGGAAGCATGGGACGGTATCGAGATCAGCTCGCCGGTGCGCTGGCAAAGTACTTCCCTGATGAGGTCGAGGTGTCGGTGAAGTTCTTGGGCTGTGGTCGGGAAACGCTCGATCGCACACCCAATCGGTTGCGAATGTGGCGTCGTCACTATCACATTTGGCGTGCTGCACGGAATTTGGATGTTTCCCAATCCGACGTGGTTCATTTGCTCGATGGCAGTTTCGGCTATGCCGCGGGCGCGGTGCAGTCAGACTGCGTCGCCGTGACGGTCCACGATGTGATCCCTCGATTGCAAATGGATGGGGTCTTTGCCGGCGCCCCACCGGTCGGACGCGGGGCGCGTTGGCTGATCAGGCGGTCGTTGCAGGGCGTCGGGGCTTCCAGCGTGGTTTGTTCGGTCAGCCAAAGCACCGCGGATGACTTGAGGAGATTCGGTTGTGTGCCGGAGGGAGGCATTCGAGTCGTACCGAATGCTATCGAACAAGAATTGTTTGAGGGAGACAGGACGACGTCTGCTGATCTCAATCAACCGTGCCCCTTTTTGTTCCATCTCGGTAACAATGGTTTTTACAAAAACCGTGCCGGTGCGATCGAGATCTTGAAACGCATCCACACCAGCGTGCCGATTCGGTTGGTTCTGGCCGGGCCAGCGCCGGACGATGCGTTGCGACAGGTCTGCAGTGCGAGTGGTGTTGCCGAACGCATCGAGTTTGTCATCGATCCGGATCAGACCACGCTGGCGAAGTACTACCGCGCGGCGGCGGCGTTCCTCTTTCCGAGCCTTTACGAAGGCTTCGGGTGGCCGCCGCTGGAAGCGATGGCCGCAGGATGCCCGGTGGTTTCCAGCGATGCGGGGTCGCTTCGGGAAGTGGTCGGCGATGCCGGAGTGGTCGCGAGCTGTGGGGACTACGACGTGATGGCGCGGGGGTGTGAGAGGTTGTTGACCGAGGAAGCATTTCGCGAGGAAAGGGTTCGAGCGGGACGCGAAAGGGTCAAACACTTCAGTCGAGAATGCTTGGCAGAACGGATGATGAGGGTTT
Organism: Stieleria sp.; assembly: GCF_041595215.1. NCBI lineage: Bacteria > Pseudomonadati > Planctomycetota > Planctomycetia > Pirellulales > Pirellulaceae > Stieleria > Stieleria sp. The sequence continues at coordinate 7,679 of NZ_JBFHKV010000327.1, forward strand.
ATCGGGAGTTGCTGGAAAGTAGCTGAGATAACAGAACAATGGCGGGCAGAATTATCGAAATGAAAAAGAGTGACAGGAAAATGCCCCAGGTCTGGAACTTGAAACTTGAAACTTGAAACTTGAAACTTGAAACTTGAAACTTGAAAC
>NZ_JBFHKV010000328.1:0-7824 GCF_041595215.1 Stieleria sp.
AAGCCCGCAACGCGACGAATGGAGAGTTCACCACGGTGGCTCAGCCGCAAGACAACAGTCTGCCCAATGTCCCCTTTGACTTCCTCGTGACGTGGCCGCAAACCAGCTATCCGGTCGACGCGGTGCGGATCACGATCGATACCGATCACAATCTCAATGCGTACGAAGAGATTGATGCGGTTCAGTTGCGCGGGGTGACGGTTCCGGATACCGACGGTGCTCGGATCATCGAATCGACGCTGCAGGGCAGTGTCAACGGTCCGGTCAGCCGTGTCGAACTGACGTTTGACGAGCCGATTCAAGATGGTTCCTTCACGCTCGAGGACGTGTCGAGCTTCGAAGGTCCGGAGGGTGCAATTCAGGCAACCGCGGTCAATCGACTGACCAGCACACGTTACGAAATCACGTTCCCGCCGCAGACCGCATTCGGCGATTACTCGCTGTCGGTCGGCCCCGACGTGTTGGATCTGGAGGGAAGGCCGATGAACCAAGATGGGGATGAAATCGATGGAGAGCCGTTGGAGGATGCTTTCGTCATCCAATTCACGGTCGAACTGTGGCAGTTTGCCGAAGTGGTTGTCGATTTCAGTTCTCAGTACAGCCCCACATCGTGGTCGGCCGAGCAAGCACTCGGTGCGTCGGACACCTTTGTCTACGGGGACTCGCGGCAGGCTTGGGCGCCACGTGCCATCAATGGAACCAGCGAAACGCTGACGGTTGGATTCGCGACGCCGGTTCAATCGACCGGTGTCATCATTCGTGAAACGTTCGGCAACGGTTTTGTCACGGCGGTGCATGTTCGTGACGCCGACACGGGCGAGTACCATTTGGTTTCGACCGCCCAGGACGACAGCCAAGCGGGGACGGCGGTTGATTACAACGTGTCGTGGCCGCTGACCGACTACCGCGTCGACGCGGTTCGGATCACCGTCGATACGGATCATTCTTTGTCGTATGAAGAAATTGATTCGGTGCGATTACGGGGCATTGTCCCACCGGACACGACCGGCCCGCGCGTGGTCGCTTGGTTACCCGACGCCGGGCATCCCGGCCCCGTGGACCATGTGGAATTAACGTTCAATGAACCGATCGACGTGGGAAGTCTCTCGCTGGACGATTTCTCCTCGTTCAACGGCCCCGGCGGTCCGATCTCCATCGACTCGATCGAATCCGTTTCCGAAACGGTCTATCGGGTCTGGTTTGCACCGCAGACCGATTGGGGAACGTATTCGTTGGTCGTTGGTCCGGATGTCGTCGACCTGGCGGGCAATGCGATGGATCAAAACGGCGACGGAGTTTCCGGCGATCTTTCCACCGATGTCTTTGAGCTCACGTTCGATTTGGAGCTTTGGCAAGACGCGAGTTCCGTTGTCGATTTCAGCTCACAGTACAGTGCGACGTCGTGGTCCGCGTCGCAAACCCTTGGGCCGCCGGACACGTTTGTCTATGCCGATCAACGCACCGCCTGGGCGCCAGGGTCGGTCAACGGGACGACCGAGACGCTGACCGTTGCGTTCGAAACGCCCGTGTCGGCGACCGGCGCGATCATTCGCGAAACCTACGGCAACGGGTTCGTGCGAATGGTGGAAGCCCGCGACAGCGAAACCGGAACCTTTCACATCGTGTCGACGGACACCGATGACAGCCAGCCGGGGACGCCAGTCGACTACTTTGTTTCCTGGCCGATGACGACTTACAACGTCGATGCGCTGCGGATCACGATCGATACCAACCACTCCTTCTCGTACGAAGAAATTGATTCGGTGCGTCTGCGTGGCATCGTCGCACCCGATACGAGCGGCCCCCGGATCATCGCGACGGTTCCCGATGCGACACACTCCGGCCCGATCGACCAGATCACGGTGACGTTCAATGAGTCGATCGATCCTCTCAGCTTTACGCCGGACGATGTGGTCAGCTTGTCCGGTCCCGCTGGAGCGTTGGCGGTCGATGAAGTCGTCCAGCTCAGCGATGACACCTATCAGATCCGGTTCGAGGCGCAAACGGCAATGGGTGTCTATGCATACTCGATTGGGCCGGAGATTCGCGATGTCGCCGGAAACCTGATGGATCAGAACGCAAACGGTATCGGCGGCGAAGCGGTGGACGACGTGTTTTCCTCATCGTTTGCAGTGGAATTGTGGCAATACGCTTCGACCGTCATCGACTTCAGTTCCCAGTACAGCCCGTTCGGATGGTCAGCCGCCGATGCGTTGGGCGAACCGAACACGTTCGCCTATGGCGACGCCCGCACCGCGTGGGCACCGCGTTACGCAAATAGCGGCGATCAATCCCTGACCGTCGGATTTGAAGTTCCGGTCCGTTCGTCCGGTGTGGTCATTCGCGAAACCTTTGGCAACGGGTTCGTGCGCGCGGTGGAAGTCCGGGATGCGGTCAGCGGGCAATTTCACGTGATGCCGATCGGATCCGATACCAGCCAACCCGGGACGCCGGTGGACTACGACGTGTCGTGGCCGCTGACCAGTTTCACCGTTGATGCGATCCGTATCACGATCGATACGACGCATTCGTTGAGCTACGAAGAAATCGATGCGGTGCGATTGAAGGGGCAGTAGGGCATGCTGTGCATGTCGATTGTCACGCACAGCGTGACCTACCGCTTGTCGATCGTCACGCACAGCGTGACCTACTGTTAGTTCTGGCTGACCTTGATCAGTGTCAGCTCGTTTCCGGTTTCGTTGTAGGTGACCTTGTCCATCAGCGTGCTCATCAGCGCGATGCCCACCCCGTCTCCCGTCCCGAAATAGTCTTCACGCGTGAACGTGCGGGCAGAGAGGCGTTGGTTTCCGACGCCGCCGTCGCGAATGACGAACCGTGCCGTGCTGTTGGTGACATGGACTTCCAGCACCATCTGTCGATCACGATAGGGCGATTGCGAACGACGTTGCGAAATCAGCTCCTTGAGTGCTTCCCAACCGGCGGCACGACTGCGATCGAGTTCGTCACTGGTCAATTCCAGGTTGCCGTGCCAGATCGAATGGAGCAGCGCTTCTTCCAACGCCACGCCGACACGGATGTGCTCGGTCTCGTCGCTCAGTTCCAGCCCGCCAATGATCTGTTGGACATAGTCGACCAACGCGGGGATCTTGTCGAGATCGTTATCCAGGTAGAAAGTCGCATTGATCTTGCCATAGAACTTGGTCGACCGGTTGCGATTGCGGTTCGCGCGGGCACGGGCCAGGACCCGGTAGACGGTTTCCACCAGCCGCTCCACCCGTTTGGCTTTGGGGACATAGCTGGCCGCACCCTCGTACAAGGCGTCAACCGCCAACGATTCGTTGCCGTAGGCGGTCATCAACACCACGGGGATCTCCGGAAACTCGCGTCGGGAAGCACGCACCAATTCCAAACCATCCATTTCTGGCATGACCAGATCGGTGATGACCAAGTCGGGAGCGGAGTGACGCATCTGCTGCAACGCGTCGAGACCGTGTTCGGCAAAGACAATCTGAAAGCCTGGCTGATCCGCAATGAGGTCGCGCGTGAAGTGCCTATCGACCGGGGAGTCGTCGACGATCAGTATCGTTGTCATGTAGTCATACCTGCATCTCGAATGAAGGGGGGCCGTGACGTTCGCACGGAACCTCGCCCGCATCACCCTATGCTAATGGATGGCGGCCACGGAAGCACGAAAAAAGAGTGCTTTCGGCGGCCAGGAGGTCGCGCTGGCGGAAGTGTCCATTCGCACACTGCTTTGTTTTCGACAAAATCGTCACATCGACGCTGGCGTCGAACCGCCACGTCCGCGAGCCGTCCGAAACCGACTTCAAAAAAATCGAAATTCGGTGCGCAACACGTTTACTCCGGAAGGTTCTGGTGTAGGTGAAGGGGACACGTGCCACGGGGATCACGAAAGCCTCCCCGGATCCGTCCGGCCACGTGACTTGGCATCTGAAATGCTGCCAGGATGGATGTTGTCAATGCCGGTCTCCCTCTTTCCCCCATTTGCAGGAGCCTGACGATGAGCTTTTTCTCAAGAGTGTCGGACATTATCAATGCCAACGTCAGCGACATGCTGGATCGGGCAGAAGACCCCGAAAAGATGGTCAAGATGTTGATCTTCGAAATGGAGGAACAGATCGCTGTCGCACGCGACGGTGTAGCCAAGGCGATTGCCGGTGAAAAACAGCTGGAGGCGAATCTGCAGAAGAATCGCGGTCTGGCCGAACAGTGGCGGGCGAAAGCCGGAGCGGCCGTTGGACGTGACGACGACGATCTGGCGCGCAAGTGCTTGGCCCGCAAGAAGGAATACGATCAGATCGCCGCCAGCTTGCAGCCTCAATGGGAAGCCGCCCGCAAGACCAGCGACGCACTCAAGTCGGACTTGCGACGCATCGAAGAAAAACTGGAGGAAGCGGTTCGCCGGCGCGACAGTTTGATCGCACGCCAGATGGCCGCCGAAGCGTCACGCGAAGTCCAGGGTGTGGCGCCTTCGATGAACCGGGTGCAGCGCAGTTTTGACAAATTCGACCGCATGGAACGCAAGATCGAAGGCATGGAAGCGGAAGCGGCGGCCTATGCCGAGCTGTCCGATTTGTCGACGGATTTGGATCGCGATGTCGAGCAGGCCCAGCGGGATGCCGAAGTCGAATTGGAACTGGCGGCGTTGAAGCAGCAAGCGACTGTCGACGAGCAATCGTGACAGAGCGATTGAACTGCAGGTGCTAGCGGAACGGCGCGAGGCGCCCGGTGTTGGCGTTGCAAACGCGTTGAGGGACCGGAGGGATCGCGCCCTACCGCTAACAAATAGCTGCACGTGCATTCGTTTCCTAACATGAGCTTGCCGTTCCATGAATGCATCCGATTGTCGTTGCCCCGCGTGCGGCCATCCGACCTCCTTCTTTCGTCTCTGGTGCGACGGCTGCCACGCACCCTTGCCGCATCCCGCATTCGAACCGGCGCCCGCGGACGTCATCAAGAAAGAGTCCGAACGGAAGCAACTTTATGGACGAGTCTTAGCCGATCTGGAGCAGCTTGCTCGGTCATGCGAAGTGCCGGGCGATCAGGCCGCGACGATCCATGCGTTCTATCGAAAGCAACTGGGCGAACTCGAACATCGAAACACGGAGCGGTCAGAGACGATCGCGATTGACAATCTGGTTCGCGGCGCAAGGGCCGCGGCGCAAGCGGGACGCTATGAGCAGGCGATCGAGTCGTTGCGGTCGTTGGACCGGCAGCATCCCGGCATCGTGCCAACCGAATCGATGTCGCGGGAGATCCATGCCAGGGAGGTGGAGGAGCGAACCGAACGCGAAGTCGACCGACTGGTCGCTTCCGCACGAGCGTGTCTGCGACGAGGGCAAGTCGACGAGGCGCAACAACAACTTTCTCGGGCGCGCGAGTTGCGCCCCAATAGCGAAGCCGTACAACAGGCATTGGCCGCTGTCCAGACCCGGCGGGCGGCCGAGTCGGTTGAATCCACTGTCGGCCCGACGGAGTCGCTCGATCAGGTCGCAGCGGATCGTGTCGAAGCGAATCAAGTCCCAGCGAATCAAGTCGCAGCGGAACAGGTGCACGAGCCGCCGGTTGACCAGCAGGTTGCCGTCCCCGACACCGCTCCAGAGTTGCCATCGGCGGGCGAGGAACCGCCCGCTGTGCAGCCGACCGATCCGATGTGGAATCCGATGCCGTCCCAACGTCCGACTCCGGCCGCGCGGACCTTTGCGGTGGAGGACGAGGAGGTCCCCAGTGCGACGCAGCGGTTGATCGATTCGGCGTCGCAATGGTCCGCGGTACTCAAGCCGTTTCTGCTGGACAACGTTGGCTGGTTCGTCGGTGCATTTCTAGTGATTGCCGGTTTTGTGGTCTTGATCGTGTCGTTCTGGGGCAACATCGAACAGAACCAAGTGCTGATGCACTCGCTGGTTTACCTGTCCCTGGCCACGACCACCGGCATGTTTTTCGCGATGGCGTACTTCATGCGATTGAAGTACCCGCAACTGGAAAGTTCCAGCAATGTGTTGCTGGTGATTGTTGCATTGTTGATTCCCTTGGTGTTCGCGGCCGCGGTCTTAACGACGTTGGTGCCCGGAGCGACCGGCGATGTCATCGTCCAAGCCGGCATGAGGTAAATGATGAATCCACTGGCCATTGTCATCGGGCTCGTGTTCGGTGTTGTTTCCGCGGCAGCCTTCTATGGCGTGTCGATGATCACGTCGGGTTTGTTTGCCCGTCCGTTTTATCGGACCTATTCGCGGGTCTTGATCGGTATCTGTTGTGTGATGTTACTGGCACCGGGTTTGCGTTTTCTCGCTGCGTCGAATCCGTTGGCCGGAGCGATCGGGTTGGCGATGACTCAGTACCTGGCGATGGCGATTCTGGGTTACGGGGTGTACCGATTCAATCGCGACTTCATCAAACGGGTCTTTCTGCGGCGAAGGACAACGACGTTCTTCATCTTTGGCACCCTGGCCTACGCGACGGTGGTGACGTTGACGTTCTTGCACGTTGCGGTCGGCGGCACGCCGTCTTGGGCGGGACACGGGCACGGCCTGATCACGTCGGCTCACTACGGGCCGCTGCTTGTTCTGTTGGCCGTGATGGTGTTCGACACAGACAACCGACTGAAATCATTGCACAACGAACCGCGTCGCTTCAGCCGATTCACGTTCGTCGGTTACGCGATTTCGTTTCTGGGTGTTTCGGTTTCCACCGTTCCGTTTGTTGCCGACGCGTTCCATCGGCTCAGTTCAATGGCCGTGGATTCACCGTGGATACAGAGCGTGAGTGCGGCGGAGGCGTTGTTGATCGCGATCGGATTGTATGGATGGCTGGTTTGGCGTTACGAATCGATTCCGCCGTTGTTCTTGCTGCTGCTGGCGATCATTGCCGAATACCATGTGCTGGTCACTCAGTGGGTGCTGCAGGCATTCGGGCCGGAAAGCTGGGGGCTGGCGTCGCTGCCGCTGTTTGCCGGAATCACGCTGCTGGATCACTACTTTAGCCATTGGGATCAGCGCAAGCGGGAGTCCGACGAACGACGGTCCATTGCAGGTGAGCGATCACTCGACACGATGCTCGAATCGCTTCGATTTGCCACGCCATTTCGGATCGTGCAATGGGGTTTGGCAGCGGCGCTGTTCGGTGTCACCTTTTGGACGCATTTCTACACTCCAGCCGTCGCGCCGGTTTGGCTCGGTGTCACATTTGCCGTGTACTGCGTTTTCTTTTTGCTGACTTCGTTTGTCCGGCGACAACCGACGCTGATCTATCTGGCCGGCGGTCTGGCGGGGCTTGCCGCGTTCTTCGGTGTCGCACCTGCCGGCGGCCCCGTTGCGACGGTGGTGCTGGCGGGTATCGGTTCGGTCGCGGGACTGATGGCCTGGGCGGGCGAGCGACGGGGGCTGAAACTCTGTTGGCGGACACCGCTGGTCGACGTTTCGATGCTGGCGTCGGTGTGCGTCATCGGACTGGTGTTCTCACGCCACATCTTCGGCGCCAATCCGTACCACTTTCATGCCGTCGGAATGCTAGACGGCATCGCCTTGGTGGGATCGATGTTGGGCTGCATCGCCTGCGCGTTGCAGTATCGATCGCAACTGCCGATGTACTTCCTGATGATCGCCGCGGTCACGTTGATCCCGGTGTGGAGTGCGGGGCTGGGCCTGTTGGCGGCGATCGCCGCCACGTGGCTTGATCACACATTTGCAGCAGGTCGCGGCGTCTTGGTCGGCGACCGAGTCCGCTGGTTCGACCGTGTCGGGCTTCCCTTGGCCGATGAATTGCCGGGGCTGCTGTCGCGTCCCCTCTCGCTCGGTGGGATTCCGTTGGCGTTGCTGGGGCTTGCAATTTCCATCGTGCATG
>NZ_JBFHKV010000329.1:0-7813 GCF_041595215.1 Stieleria sp.
ATTCGCTGGGCAACGTGATCGGCGAAAACCAATCGGGAACCGGAATCGTTCTGCAAATCCAAGACGACCAACAAGTCTTCGTCGCGCTCTCGGGCGCAAACTCATCCGGCCCCGTCTCCGGTGACTACGCGATGGTCGTTGATCTGGTCGACGACGCTCAGGCATTCCCCGACCTCGGCGACTCCTTCGAAACGGCCGGACAGCTCGATACCACGTCCTATCGAGGAAACTTCGTCGGCATCCTTGATGGTCCCTCCGATCGCGACTTCTTTCAATTCGAAATCGACGACATCGAATTTCTGCGGTTCGACCTGCAACTTAGCGGCAGCGAACAAATCGTCGAAAGCGGCAAAGAAATGCGGCTCTACAACGCATTCGGCCAAGAGTTGATCTATTCACCCAACGGCCGGATCTCGACCGAGGTCGACGATGCCCTGGTGCCGGGCAGCTACTTCTTGGAGGTCCTCGCCGACAGTCCGATCGGTACGGGAGCCTACGCGGTCGAGTATGTGACGATCACCGATTTTTCGTTGCAGCGGGACAACGCCGTTCACTTCATGGACTTCGACAGCACCGATGCGTACCTGGGATTTGATCGCGTTGCACCGTACGCCGTTCCCGAAGCGATCGATTACTACCTCGGAACCTTCGATTCACGTTACGGCGTCTACGATGCCGAAGCGACTCGCGACAAACCTGCGGCGGGAAAAGAACGCGTCGCCTCGGGGATCGGCAATTTCGGCGACATCGGAGCGGGCGGTTTCGGCGGCGGCTATCGCGGTGTACGGAGCAGCAATGGCAACACGGTCAACAGTGCCAGGGAAACCTCCGCGACGGTCTTGCGGCGGTTGACCACCACGACGGTGAACCACGAATTCGGTCACGCGACCGGTCTGCCGCACGCCCGTGACGTCCAAGCCTTCATGTCGTATGTCGGGACAACCGAGTATCTACCGGTCGGCGGCACCTATGCCTTTCAAGGAACCGATTCGCGGCGTCCGGGCAATCAAGTCTATGACGTCCGCGACTACTTGGATTTCATCCTTCAACCGGGCTCCCAAGTCTACGTCTCTGAACAAACCGAAAGTGCCGGCCAGGTTTCCCTGGACAGCTACTTGCGGGAAATGTCGATCGATTACTCGCCGACCGCCCTTCACGATGTCGGCGATCGGCCGACCGATGTGGCCGCCGGTGACTTTAACAATGACGGTCGAGACGACATCGTCATGTCCAGTGACACCGACGACAGCTTGCAGATCTTCATCGCCGCCGCCGACGGCACCCTGGGGGCTCCGTTGACGATCGCCGCCGGCGGAAACCTGGGATGGTGGACCGATGTGTTAGAAGTCGGTGACTTCGACAAAGATGGTGACGACGACATCGCGATGATCGTCAACGGCGCCCAACGCGTCTCCGTGTTGATCAGCAACGGCGACGGCACGTTTGCTCCCGCGTTCAATTATCCCCTGTTCGGCAATCCCAACGGGCTGCACGTTTCGGATTTGAACAACGATGGCGTCCTGGATTTTGCCACCACGGTCCGCAACGACAATTCGATCCGCGTTTACACCGGTAACGGTGACGGGCGGTTCAGTTTTCTGGAACAGTTGTCGACGGGGACGGCACCCCACGGTGTGTCCTCGGGGGACTTCGACGGCGATGGCAACCAAGACTTGGTCAGCACCAACCTCACCAGCGATGACCTGACGCTCTGGTACGGAAACGGAGCGGGCGGATTCAATCGTCCCGTCGTTTTTGCGACCGGGGACGGACCCGAAAGTGTGACGTCAGACGATTTTAATAATGACGGTCGAGACGACCTGGCCGTCGTGTATCGAGAGGACCGGGCCGTGCGCGTGTTCCTGTCCGATGCGTCGGGGTTACCGGTCCTCGATGCGTTTCACGACACGCGAATCACCACACACTTCATCTCCTCCGATGACATCGACCAAGACGGATTCGAAGATCTGATCGTCGGCGGGTTCGGCAACACGCTCAAGGTTCAACTGGGCAGCCCCGACGGAACCTTCACCCGACCGATCTCCATTCAAACCGGCAACGGCGAAGCGGTCGGAGCGGTCGCGGATCTCGACGGCGACGGCGACAACGAATTGGCGATCACGAACTATTGGGAAGGAACACTGTCGGTGGTCGATGAGCCGGCCGACGCGACCAAGAACGACCGCGTGGTCGTGTTCGCAATGATCGACAGCGACCGCGACGTCGACCAGTACACCGTCGATGTGGCCGCCGGCCAACGATTGACGTTCGACATCGATTCCGCGGAATTCCAATACCCGCTCGACAGCGTGATGTCGATTCTTGCGTCCGACGGGTCGCTGATTGCGACCAGCGACGATGCGACCGACGGCAACAGCGGGATCAAGAGTGTCGATCCGTTTCTGGATTGGACCTTTGCCAGCGACGACACCATCACCGTTCGCATCGAAGGCAAGTTGAGCTCGGCCGGGAACTACCGACTGAAAGTCACACCGGGGCGTGCCATCGATTCGGTCGGTCCGACGGTGATTGCGATGCACCCCGACAACGGCGACGTCGTCAACAGCACCCGGCAAATCACGTTCTATTTTGACAGCGTCCTAGACGAAACCACTCTGACGCCGGAAAACATCGTCGTCAGCGATTCGTCGGCGGGCGTGATCGCAGGGACCGCCGTCGTCAATCCACTCGATTCGACCGTCGTCTGGACGGCCGACTCGCCGCTGACGCCGGGTAACTACACCATCCGGTTGGTCAGCGGCACCGGCGGCATCACCGATCTGGCCGGCAACCCGCTCAACGGATTGGTGCAAGCGGATTACGCGTTCCCCGATCGCAGCGGCAGCGCGACCTCGCCGGCCGAGGACTTTGTCACCCGATTGACGATCAGCGGGACCGACACGACGCCGGCGCGGGTCCAAAGCGTCTCGTACATTCGAGACCCGTATAACGCCAGTCGCTTTGTCGTGCGGATGAATGATCAATTGAGCATGCCCAGCGTTCATTCGGCAACCTACACGCTGCGGGGCACCGGTCCGGATGGGGTGTTCGACAACGCCGATGACACCTTGACCGAACTGGACGCGACCTACGAAGCGATTAATTCGACGTTCAATTCGACGTTGAACCTCTACTCGCGTGGCGTGGTCGATTCGGGACGCTATCGCATCGAAGCGGACTTGGTAGACGTCGCCGGACACGACGTGCGATTGTTCGAATTGGTGACGGTCTCCGGTAGCGTCGCTGAAGCGAACCTGTTCACCGACGCAGCACTCAGCAACCCCGGGCTGACCGGTAGTTACGTCAACACCAGTCTCCGCACCGTTGACGAGATGGACTGGAGAGCGACGCAGACGATATCGGGAACCCGCATCGATCCCAAGGTTTCGTTTCTGCGTTCGGAATTCGGCATTCGTTCGACGGTCGGAATCACCGGCGGTGACGACGACAATTGGGACAACTTTTCCGTCCAATGGGACGGCTATGTCGTCGTGCCCGAAGACGGAGTTCAGTTGTTGACACGGAGCGACGACAGCAGCCGATTTTGGATCGACCTGGATCGCAGCGGATCGTTTGATTCGGGCGAATTGTTTGACAACGGCTGGGGCAGCAACCAACCGCTCTTGTCCGGCGAATTGACGCCCGGATTGATTGCCGGAACCTACCAGGTTCGGATCCAGTACCAGGAAACCGCTGGCGGCAACGAAATGCATTTCGATTGGATCCGGCCCGGTCGTCGCGTCGACGTCGGCGGATTCATCCACGGGCCGTCGGTCACTGACGTCTCGGTCACACCGGGGACCCACGTCTTTGATGATTCGATCGAGTCGCTCGACGTCACCTTTTCCGGGAACCTGGATCTCGGAACGTTGACCGCCGATAACTTTACGTTGCTGCAAAGCGATGATGCGACGTTTTTTGACGGTAACGATGTGGTGGTGCCGGACGCGGATGGATTGATCGGTTGGGATCCCTCGCGCAACGTGGCAACCTTGGAATTCGGCCAGTCGTTGCGTGCCGGGTTTTACCTGTTGGAGATCAACGGCGAAGCCGGCGGAATCACCAACTCCACCGGCGATCTGCTCGACGGTGAGTTTCTCAGCAATGCGATCTCGGGCAATGACAGCCTGTTTCTCTGGGACAAGAAGCCGTCGGGCAACGGCATCGCCGGCGGCGACTTCCGGGCGGCGTTCTCGGTCTCGCGTCCGTTGTTGGACATCGAAATCAATCCCGGATCGATCAGCGAAAACGGCGGCCGGGCGATCGCCACCATCCTCCGTCGCAACGCCGATTTATCGACGCCGATCGTCGTTTCGTTGTCTGTGTCGGACAACACCGAATTGCGACTCGGATCGTCGTTTGTGACCATCCCGGCCGGCGTCGACTCGGTCACGGTTCCCGTGTTCGGTGTCGACGATGACCTGCTCGACGGCCCCCAGTTCGTCGGCGTGACGGCGACGGCCAGCAATTTCCAAAGTGATGTCGCGTTTGTCGAAGTCACCGACTACGAGACCTTCGGCCTGCGGTTGAGTTCCCGTACGGTGTTTGAGAATTCCGCATCGGTCACGCTGACGCTGACACGATTGGATGCCCGCCAATCCGCAGTGGTCGACCTAGCGGTCTCACGCTCCGACCAACTGTTGCTTTCATCCACTCGCATCACGATTCCCGCCGGGCAGACTCAAGCGACGGTGACGCTCACCGGTCGTGACAACCAGATCCTTGATGGCACTCAAAGCGTCACGATCACCACGTTCAGCGTCGGGATGATTGACGCAGCGACCACCCTCGACGTGCTCGACTACGAGCCACTGACGTTGATCATCGACGAAGATTCCATCCGTGAGAATGGCGGCACGGCGACGGCGCGGCTGACACGCACCGATACCAGCCAACCGCTGACGGCAACGATCCGGACCACGCCGGCCGGATTGTTGAGTGTGCCGGCGACGATCACGTTTGCCGATGGTGCGGCAACGTCGGATCCCTTTGTGATCACCGCCAATGACAATTCCACGCTCGATGCCATTCGTGTCGGAACCGTCACCGCGTCCGGCCCGGGATACATCACCGCGACGGACACCGTCAATGTGACCGACTACGAAGAATTGACCTTGGTGACCGCATCGAATTCCATTGCGGAAAATGGCGGCACCATCGAGATGCAAGTGCGTCGCAGTGACCCGCGTGGCAACACGGTGGCAACCCTGGCGTCGACCAGCCCGGGCAGACTGGCCGTGCCGGGGGCGGTGCAATTCGATGACGGAAGTCATCTCTCGCGACCTTTCTTTGCTGCCGCGATCGACAACGATCAATTGGAAGGCGACCAAATCGTCTCCGTGGTTGCATCAGCGACGGGGTACCAACTGAGCCGAACGGAGCTGACCATTACCGATCACGAGCAACTGACGCTCACCCGTCTCGGAGACCCATTGACCGAATCGAGCGGCACGGCCACCTATCGGGTCACGCGTCCCGCGCCGGAGGGCGAAGCGGTCGTGGTGATCAGCGGCGGTGCGTTTAGTAGTCTGAGGCTGCCGGCAAGTGTTCGCTTCGGCGCAACGCAAACGGAAGTCTTCTTTACCGCGGAGGTCGTCGACAACCCGACCGTCGCCGGTGATCAACAGGTTGATGTCACCGTGGCATCGGCAGGCTACATTGCCGACACGTTGACCGAGACGATCCAGGACAACGACACTCCGGAAATGCGTCTGTTGATCGATTCGCCTCATCTCGTCGAAGGCAGCCGACGGAGCGTCGCCAGATTGACCCGCAACACGCTCCAGAGGATGACCGTCTCGATCACGCCTTCGGTCGCCGACGTGCTGCAACTGCCTTCCTCGATCACCTTCCTTCCCGGTCGACCGACGGTCGCGTTTGAAATCGCTGCGATGGACAACCAGGTCGTCGATGGCACGCGCGAGATCGATCTGACGTTTGCCGGTGCCGGGCATCCCGACGAAGTGGTCACGATTTCGGTGCTCGATGACGAGGTCGCCGGTTTTGACTTTCTGACTTCGAATTTGCAGGTCACCGAAGGCGCCGCGCCCGGCGTGACGTCGTTGGCATTGTCGGTTCGACCGATCAGTGACGTCACGATTGCGATCGCGTCGAGTGACCCGTCGCAATTGGACGTTTCGACGACGGAGTTGACCTTTACGCCCGATAATTGGTCGATCCCACAGATTCTGGAAGCCACCGCAATCAACGACTTCACTTCTGAAGGGGACACTCAAGAGACGCTGACCGCGACAGTGACGTCCGGCGTCGCGTTTGATGAGCTGGAACCACAAACGCTGATCGTCGATGTGATCGACGACGACGTGGCTTCGATTTGGCTGGAGGAGACCGACGGTTCAACGATCGTCAACGAATTCGGATTGGATGACCCGTTCTCGCTGGCGCTCGAAACGCGTCCGCTTTCTCCGGTGCAGATTTCGATCGACGGCGCGGCTGTGCCCGAGGCCGTGTTCACCCCCTCAGTCTTGACGTTCACGCCCGACAATTGGGATCAGCCCCAGGTCGTCGTGGTCAGCACCCCGCTCGACTTTGTTGCCGACCGGAACCTGATCGGATCGGTTTACGTCAACGTTGATCGAGGTCCAAGTGACCCGGTCTACGCCGAAGCCAGTCGACGAATCATCGGTGTCGTCCACATCGACTCGATCCTCAGCGACCTCAGGATCCGTCAGGAAGGAGATCGAATTGTTCTGATCGACGAGATTAGCGGCGAAACGCTGCGCAGCACCGCTGTCGGCGATCCCGGTGGGGCTACGTTGGAAACCGGCGACCGCAGCGAATCGATCTTCGTCGAATCCTTGCCCGATCCGACGCAGGTCTCCATCCGGTCTGGCAACGGTAACGACCAAATTGCATTGTCCGAAATGACCGGTGGCGAGGTCGACGGCGGAGACGGTTATGACACGGTCACGCTGATCGCCGGTGGATTGCTTCCACCGGAGCTGTCCGGTGGCGTGGTGTTGCGAAACATCGAACGACTCGATTTGACCGATTCGGCCAGCCAGGCACTCGACTTGGACGCTCCGGCGGTGATCGCGATGACCGATGCCAACAACTCGCTACACATCAACGTCGGACCGGAGGACCAATTGACGTTGGCAAATGGCTGGCAGTTCGAAACGCCCATCAAGGTCGCCGGTTACGCCACGCACCGATTGGTCAAAGACGACGCCACCATCCATGTGTCCGGCGGCTCCGTTTGGCAGAACCCCTTCAACCGTTTCGACGTCAACCGGAACGGCGAAGTGAGTCTGATCGACGCGTTGATCACGATCAATCGCCTGGCCGTTGACGGTCAGAATGAGTTGCCGACGCTGCCGGAGATGAGTTCGTACCAATTCTACGACGTCAACGGCGACGGGTTGGCGACCAGTCGTGACGCGCTCGCGATCATCAACTCTCTCGCCGCCCAGGTCGGAAGCGAAGGAGAATCACCGCGGTTTGGAACCCTACCGGCCGGGCCCGATGCGGCGTCAATGACCGAACCGGCTGGCGGTGAGACATCCAACTCGCTTTCGCCGTCGATGGCTGACCCGATCAAGCCGTCTGAGTTGTCACCGGCGGATCCCGCCCCCTGGGCAAATTGGGATCCCGGTCGTGTCGACCAGGCCATCGACGCACTGACCGACGTGATGGGCGAGGAGGACGACGATGAATCAGACGCTGCGGAAATGGATTGGATCGACCTGTGGTCGACGTCCATCGGCTAGCGGTGCGTGTTTGCTAAATTTCTGGGTAGTGGACGAGGCGACGAGTCCTCTGCATCCTGGCCGACCGCGCCATCCGACGCTGG
>NZ_JBFHKV010000330.1:0-7809 GCF_041595215.1 Stieleria sp.
AATTCTTCGCGGCCGTCTGCAGTTCGCTGATCCGACTCCGCGTCGTTGACGGCATCGGGGACTTCATAGCCGATCCCGCCGGCCAGTTCACCGCGACGGATGGCATGCCAGATCTGGCCGGGCGTCATCGCGGAATCGGGATATTGTTTCGCGGTCGCGGCAAGTTGTTCCAACGCGGCAACGTAGTCTTCGGAATCGATCTCCGGTTTCATCGTCGCGCGGTTGAACAACCAGCGACGCGTGAACGTGGACGCGCAGCGATTGAGAAACGAGGATCCGGCCCAGCCGGGCGCCAGCGGTTCGGCGGCTTTCCCGTCGAGCTGCTCGACCCAATCGTGATAGGCGGCCCAGGAATCACATTGGACTTCCGACTCGAGCGCCAACAGGGCCAGCACTTTGGCGCCGACGGCGATGCCCCAGGTGTTTCCGCCGTAATCGCCCAGTCCGTTGATCACGGCGGGGAAGGGTTTTCCGTACTGGGTCTGGTATTCCTTCAGCAGCTCGTCACTGAATCGGACCGCCGCGTCCTGTGCCCTGATTTCACCGAGATAGCTTTGCGGTGCGATCGCGACGTCGGCAAGCAGCATCTGAGCCGCGAAATCGGTCGCACGACTTTTCCCCACCGCGCCGTCAGACGACGAAGACTCCGCTGACTCGTCGGACACCGGTCCGGCTGAAACCGAGCCGTCGAACACTTCGATTTTGAGCGGCTGGTCTTGCGTCATCGACCAGGCCACACGAATCGACTCGGCAACGGATTGGCCGTCGGAGAGCAAACTGCCCGCGATCAGGATGCGGAGCGGCACCTCCGAGCGAGCCTGCTGGGCCGATGAGGTTGCGCTGTCAGCCCCCGTGCCGGTGGATTTGATGCCGGAGTCACCGCATCCGGCCACCACCGAGGCTGCGAGAATCGAGACCGCCGTGCGGCGATCGATTGGACGGGAGCGAAAGTCACGAGACATGGCGGCTGGCCGCGAGGGAAGCGGCATTTCTCGGTAATCGGGCGTGCGTGCGAGACATTTTGGCAAAACCATTCCCGTCAGAAGACGATGGAAATTACAGTTTGCCGGCGGCGCGATAACATACGCAGCACCCCGGGATCGGGTTCGGTAGGAAAGTTTCATTTCTAGTAGGCGCATCATGAGTCATTATTTGGGAATCGACATCGGCACCAGCGGCACCAAGACGCTGCTGATCGACGAGAGCGGAAAAGTCATTGCGGAAGCCGATGCGACGTATCCGATGGAGCAACCGAAACCGGGCTGGACGCAGCAGGACCCGGAGGACTGGTGGAAAGCGACGGTCAAGACGGTGCGGGCGGTGATGCGGTCGTCCGGTTGCAAACCGGACGACGTCAAAGCGATCGGGTTGAGCGGCCAGATGCACGGCAGCGTCTTCTTGGACCGCGACGACAACGTCATCCGCCCGGCGCTATTGTGGAATGACCAGCGCACCGCGGCCGAGTGCGACGAGATCACATCTGCCGCCGGCGGACGCAAACGCTTGATCAAATTGGTCGCCAATCCCGCCCTGACAGGATTCCAAGCGCCCAAGGTATTGTGGCTGCGGAACAACGAGAAACGACACTTTGATGCCTTGGCCAAAGTCCTGTTGCCCAAGGACGACATCCGGCGACGTCTGATCGGGGATTACGTGACCGAAGTCAGCGATGCCAGCGGCACGCTGTTCTTGGACGTCGTCCATCGAAAATGGTCCGCCCCGCTGCTTTCCAAACTCGGGCTCGATGCCGATCTGCTGCCCCGGGTGGTGGAGAGCCATGAAGTGACCGGGACGTTGACCAAGGCGGCCGCCAAGGCGCTGGGGTTGACCACCGATTGCAAGGTGGTCGGTGGCGCGGGCGACTGTGCCGCCGGCGCGGTCGGCAACGGTGTCGTGAAAAAAGGTGTGCTCAGCACCTCGATCGGAACCAGCGGCGTGATGTTTGTCCACAGCGACCAACCGCAATACGACGCGGCCGGACGTCTGCACACGTTTTGTCACGCCGTCGACGGCGCCTGGCACATGATGGGCGTCAACTTGACCAGCGGCGGATCGCTGCAGTGGTGGGTCGAATCGGTGCTGCAAGGGCTGGCCGGAATGGGCGGCAGCGACGTTTATCGGGCCGCCACCGCCGAAGCGCAAGCCTGTCCCGCCGGCAGCAACGGATTGTTGTTCCTGCCTTACTTGAACGGGGAACGCACACCGCACGCCGACCCACAGGCGCGCGGCGCGTTCGTCGGATTGAATCTGACGCACACCCGCGGTTCGATGACTCGCAGCGTGATGGAAGGCATCACGTTTGCGCTGCGGGACAGTCTGGAAATCATCACCTCGTTGGATGTCCCCGTCCGCGAAATCCGCGCCTCCGGTGGCGGCAGCAAAAACCCGTTCTGGCGACAAATGCAAGCCGACGTGTTTGGTAAAAAGATCACGACGCTGAAAGTGGAACAGGGACCGGCCTATGGCGTCGCACTGTTGGCCGCCGTCGGCGATGGCGCGTACAAGAACGTCCAAGCGGCCTGCAAAGCGACCATCGAAGTCGCCGAGCAAACGCCCGCCGATCGAAAATCCGTCAAGGCCTACAACGAGTTGTTCCCCGTCTACCGAAAACTTTACCACGACCTGAAAGACTCGATGCAAACGCTGGCCGGACTTCAACAGTGACGTCCGGCGAGAGGAAAGCACCGATCGATTGACCCGTTGGGACGAAACGGTTTGTGCATTGTTAGCGGTATTGGGCGCGAGCCCTCCGGTACGTCACACGGAAACCGGACGGCTCGCGCCGTTCCGCTAATTCATACAGCCAACCGACGGGCATCGGATCATCCCCGCCATCCAACCAGACATCATGCAACACGTCGAACTGACCATCACCGACCACGTCGCCACGTTGGCGCTCAAGCGGCCGGAGGTGTGCAATGCACTCGATTCGGCATTGATCGCCGATCTCAGTCTGGCGCTGTCGGACGTGCACCAGGAACGCCGCGTCGGCGCGGTGCTGATCACCGGCAAAGGCGACCATTTTTGCAGCGGCGTCGATCTCAAAGCGTTCGCCAAAGTCGCCGAGCTGGAACCGATCGACGCCCAGGTCAAATGGTTCGAAGTCTGGCGTGAGCTGACCGAATTGTGTGAGACGATCTTGCGTTTCCCCAAACCCGTGATCGCCGCGGTCGATGGCCAAGCGATCGGCGCCGGACTGGCCATCGCCCTGGCCGCGGACATGATCGTGATGTCCGACCGCGCGGAACTGACGGCCAACGCGGCCGAGCGGGGATTGATCGGCGGATTGACCGCACCACTGCTGTCCTTCCGATTTGGCGCGGCCATCGCCGCGCGGATGCTATTGACCGGCGCGCCGCTCGATGCCGCCGAAGCGTATCGGTTGGGAATGTGCTGCGAAGTCGTCCCGGCGAGCCAAATCTGGATCGCGGCGACCGCGTGGGCCAAACGCTGCGGCGCGGCACCACGGGAATCGCTGCAAGCGACCAAGCGGATGCTCAATGAAAGTATCGGCGAGACCTTGCTGACCAATTTGACCAACGGCGCCGCGACCGGGGCGACGGTGTGCAACACCGAATCGGCGGCCGAGGGCATTCGAGCGTTCGTCGAAAAACGGATTCCCCAGTGGCCCTGAGCGTCGACGAAATTGCCACCCACGCGATCAGCCTGGACAACCCGGTCGAACGGGATGTCTATCTGGCCGCGGCCTGCGGGGCGGATCAATCGCTGCGAAAACGGGTCGACTCGCTGCTGGCCGCACTGGAGTCCGCCGACGACGCCAGCTTTCTTGCCTCAGGGCTGTTAGGCGGCGGTGACCGACCGGCGGGCCTGGCGGAAGACGGCATCGCGGAAACCGGTGACACCTCCGACGATTCCGCTGACCGGTTCGAACTGCGAAGCAAGCACGCCGTCGGCGGCTTGGGCGAAGTCTGGGTGGCCTGGGACCGGCAACTCGGACGCGAAGTGGCGCTGAAACAAATGCGTCCGGAGTGGTCCGGAAATTTCAATGCCGCCGCGCGGTTTCGACGTGAAGCCGAAATCACGGGCTTTTTGGAACACCCCGGCGTCGTCCCAATTTACGCCCTCGGTCAGCAAGCCGACCGACGGCCGTTTTACGCGATGCAATTCATCCGCGGACGAACCCTGCAACAGGTCGTCGAAGAACAGCTGCATCGCCCCGTCACTCCGCAAGCACTGGCCTCCCAAGATCGATCGCCACGCTGGTACGACACCGCATCGCTACGCAAGATCCTCGATCACTTTGTCGATGTCTGCCAGACGATCGACTACGCCCACTCGCGACAAGTCGTCCATCGCGATTTGAAACCCGCCAACATCATGTTGGGGACCTATGGGCGAACGCTGGTCGTCGATTGGGGGCTCGCCAAATGGCTGGACCCCTCGGTGCGTCCCAGTGATTCACCGGGTACCGAGAAAGAGATCGACCAACAGATCGATGCCACGCTTTCTCTGGCCAACCAAAATGATTCCTCCGTCGATGAAACCTGCCAGGGCACCACGCTCGGCACGCCCCGGTACATGAGCCCGGAACAGGCGGCGGGGATGATCGACCAGATCGGACCGGCCGCGGACATCTATTGCTTGGGCGCGACGCTCTATTTCATCCTGACCGGGCAGGCGCCGCACGCCGGTGAAGCCGATCTTCAGTCCACTTTCAATCGGATCATCGAAGGCCGATTTGATCCACCGACGAAAGTGCGTCACGAGATCCCCGGCGCCCTGCAAGCGATCATCTTGAAATCGATGGCCACGCGGATGTCCCAGCGCTACGCCTCCGCCGGCGACCTGGCCGAGGACGTGCAAAAGTATCTGGCCGATCAACCGATCAGCGTGTTCACCGATCCTCCGATCGAACGGACGCTGCGTTGGGCTCGCAATCACCGCGCCTGGACCGCGGCACTGGCGGTCGGTTTGCTGCTGACGTTTGTCGGCACCATCGCCGGTGTGATGGTGCGGGGTGAGATGAACCGCCGCGCGATGGAAGCGGCGCGAATCGAAACCGAAAAAGAACGTGAGATCCGGTTTCAAGAAGAGACACGTCGGCTGGAGGCGGTGGCGGCGTCCGGTGCCGCGCTCCAACGCAGCGAAGCGGCGCTGGCGGAAAGCCGCTATGCGGACGCCGCCGCGCTGGTCGGTGTCGCCATCGATCGAATGGAACACCATGACTCGCTGGCCGGGCAACGTGAATCCCTGATCAGCCGCCGCGATCGGCTGCAGCGATTAGGACGGTTTCATGCGCTGCAGCGTGAAGGCGAAGATCTGGACCACTTGGCACGCGACACCGAAGCCGCAGTCTTGCTGCAAGCTTCACTCGATGAGTTGGGCGTCTGGAAAAGCGACACGTGGTGGGACGACTTGCCGGACGAGGATCTGACCGCACTGCAACGCGACCGGCTGCGTTGGCAGGTCTATCGTATCTTGACCGCCCTGAATTCGTTGTACGTGACCAAAATGGTTGTCGCGATGGGCGGCGACTCCGATGGCGGATCACCGAGTACGTTGAAGTTGATTCGCAGCTACTTGTCGTCCGGCGTTGGCAAACGGGAAGCGCGGGCAGCGATGGAGCTGACCACACGGATCCAATCATTCCGACGCAGCGAATCGGCTCGGTGGTTGGGAAGCATCGC
Organism: Stieleria sp.; assembly: GCF_041595215.1. NCBI lineage: Bacteria > Pseudomonadati > Planctomycetota > Planctomycetia > Pirellulales > Pirellulaceae > Stieleria > Stieleria sp. Next base: position 5,649 of record NZ_JBFHKV010000330.1, read on the forward strand.
CTCGTTCCGGCTCAACGGCGGAAAACGCGTGGAGCCGGCCGAACTGGGGCCGCCCCGAAATCCAGCCGATGGTCGATCGATGGCGATTTTCAGCCTGATCGCGAGCGTCGATGTCAACTACCGCTCCTGGTTCAAAAACTACGGCGAGGCGTTCATGGAACCGAGCGACGACGATCCCGCCGACCGCGCACTCGACGTCGCATTGGAGTCGCTGCGACGCGTTTCCGACCAGGCACCGGATGACTGCTGGATCCACCTGACCATTGCCCAAGCGTATTACTTGAAGGCGCAGCGGGCCGAATCCAACGACGACTTCGACAACGCCCTGTTGTACTACGAACTCGCGCGCGGCGAATATGGACGCTGCATCGCGATTCGCCCCGGCGCCGCGTTTGTGTTCGCCGATCGATCCACCGTCGCGCTCCGCCAAGCCGTCTTGCTACGCGATCATCCGAAATCCCACGCCAGCCACCGGCCCCGCGCCAAGGAACTTCTGCAGACCAGCTTTCGTGATGCCAGCCAAGCCAAGCGACTCAAGCCGGACGCGCATTGGGTGTACTGGCATGTCGGGGCGACCGCTGCGGAGCTCGGCCAGACCGACACGGCGATCGAAGCCTTTTTCCAGGCCGTCGAACTGGGTCTGGACCTGCAAGACACGATGGATGGCCCGCTGGTGCGACTGGACGATCTCCGCGGACGCGCACAAGCGATTGAATTCGCCTACCGCGATTCCGACCGCCTCGCCAACCTGACCGGCCCGGATCGCGCCGCCAGTCGCCGCGCGTCACTGATCGCATCGCTGGAGTATTCTCGCGGCAATCGAGAGCCCGCGCGGATCTGGTCGGCCAAAGCGATCGAGTTGGACGGCGACAACTCACGCGCCCACCAGATCGCCGGTTGGTGCGCCTTCCATGCCCCGTCTTGGGAAACGGCGCAGCGGCATTTTGAAAACGCGATTCGTCTGTCACCGACCGATACCGTTTCGCTGATCGGCGCCGCACGCGTCGCCGAACAAATCGATGCTCAGGGATCGACGCAGGACGCCGGCCAGGAAGCAACGTACAGCGGGCAACTGGAGCAATCCGACAAATGGTACCGTGCCGCCATCGAGGCGGCCGTTTCCCAGCGGCATCGTTCGACCGCTTGGTTCGGATTGGCGAAACGTGAATTGCGACGCGGAGCGTTGGACCGGGCGCTCGCGGCGATCGAGTCCGCCCGAACGCTCGACCCGGCCTGTGACGTTTCCCGGTTTATCGATCTGTCTCGCACCGAAGCCAGGCGGTTGCTGCTGCGTGCCCGCTCGGCGCCCGACGAACGCGAGAAACAACAGGCACTCGATCAGATCCAAGCGTTAAAAAACTTCCTCGACCAAATCGCGTCGCTGCCGATCGCTTCGGTCAACCAAATCGTCGACTCGGCCAGTGACCGCCCGCCCGCCACGTTGCCGCTGCTTGGTAGCGATTTCGAACTGCCTTTGGAAACCTATTGGCGACTCGAATCGGTCAGCCAGTCCAGCGATTCCGGCGAACAGATTCTCGGCGGCAGCCCTCCCTTGGCCGTCGTGTCAGACGTTGCAAAATCGGGCAATTCGTGTTTGACGATTCGCCGCACCGAACGCGAGCGGCCCACCGGCAATTGGGCATTGTCTCAAACCATCCCCGCCACAACGGGACAGGACTATCGCGTCACGGCACGGGTTCAATCGAAAGACGCAGACCGGCAAACGGCACAACTTGTGGTGCGTCACGCGGGAGCCGAACTGGTGCGTCTGGAATTGGCGGGCGAGCGCGACACCTGGACGCGTCGGGCCGGCGAGTTTTCGATTCGGCGCACCGACACGTCGATCGATCCGTTGGAAATCCGCATCGAAGTCGCCGACCCGGAATTTGGAAGTGTCCTGTTGGATGAAATAAAAGTGACGCGGATCGAGTGACCAGTTGCCGTCGGTCACGCGGTGCAGGGCGATCGGCATGCACAGCAATGCCTCCCTCGCCTAAAATAAAGGAAAGTTCGAACTAGGCTTCCCCAGGGAGACTTTTGCGATGGATGCCTCTCAATCGGCGATGTCAAAACCCGTTTCCACCGCGTCGACTCGGCGTGTGACTGCCAACGTTTCGATCGCACAGTACTTGATCCAACGCTTGCAAGACTACGGGATCGG
>NZ_JBFHKV010000331.1:0-7807 GCF_041595215.1 Stieleria sp.
AAAGATGAACGCGCGCAACACAGACCTGGTGATCGTCGGCGGTGAATCCGACCCCAACACCCAACGCATCGTCGACCAAGCCCACCTGCGTGGCGTCGACTATTTCTTCTGGGACACCGACCGGCCGGACGCTCGCCAGATCGCCTGGGATTTTCAAACGCCCGAAATTGATTTCGGCGACGTAGCGTTGCGGCCTGCGGCGATGTTCCTGCGTTTCAACGTGTTTGACTGCGACGCGGTCGCCAACCACGCCGCTTACGACGTCGCCGAATCGTTTGCACTGGCTTGGCCTGCGATTCGATTGCTCAACCGAAGCACCGTCGGCGATGGAAACAACAAGTCACGCAATTTGGTCCGCGCCCGCGACTGCGGGTTTGTGATTCCACAAACCACCGTACTGGGTGACCTGTCGCCACTGGAATCGATTCCCGACCCCGAATCCAAAATCATCAAACCGCTCGCCGGCGGCGACCATGCGATCATCGTCCGCGACGTGATCGACGATCCGTCGCGATTGATGGAACGGACGCCACAATTCGTCCAGGAACGACTCGACGGCGAAAACGTGCGGGTCTTCTCGATCGGCGGAAACCTGCACGCGTTTCACCTGCAAACGACCGAAATTGATTACCGGACCGACGACAACGTGGTCGTCCACGCAGTCGAGGTCCCGCCGGAACTCGCCCCGTCGATCCATCAATTGGTCGAACAAATCGGTTTCGATTACTGCGCGTTGGACTTCCGTTGCCGCGACGGATTTCGCGATCCCGTTTTCTTAGAAATCAACTCGTTCCCGATGTTCGTGGCGTTCGACGACGCCTGCGAAAACAAGCTTGCCGACGCCATTTTGGAGTTTTTGGTCTGAAAGAGTACACTGCCGCCTGGCTTTCACCGCTATTTGCAAGGTCGGCAGGAATGAATCAGCCCCCCAACGACGTCTCGATGATGCTGCGTGAACTCGGACGCGGCAACGATTCCGTCAAAGAACAACTGTTCGAACAACTCCAAAGCGAACTTCGACAGATGGCTTCGGCGCTGATGCGTCGCGAGCGCAGCGACCACACGCTGCAAGCCACGGCGCTGGTCAACGAAGCCTGCATTCGGTTGCTCGATTCCGATGCGATCGGCAACGCGACCGACCGACGCTATTTCTTCGCCGCCGCCAACCGCGCGATGCGTCAGATCTTGATCGACCACGCGCGACGACGGAACACGACCAAACGTGGCGGCGAGTACCAACGAGGTTCGCTGGACGTCGTGCTGGAAAATTTCGAAACCAGCAACGGTTGCCGATTCGAAGACTTGGAAGCGTCTCTGGAAGTGCTCGAAAAGGACTCGCCGCGGCAGCGCGAAGTCGTCGAATTGCGGTTCTTCTCCGGGCTGTCGATTCCCGAAACCGCCGAAGTCTTGGGCGTCAGCGAGGGGACCGTCGAACGAGATTGGCGACTGGCTCGCGCGAAGCTGTATCAGCAGTTGCGAGAGGAGTAGAGAGCGACTGACGTTAGCTTTTTTACTGGGCTAACCATCGAAAATAATACCCACTGATGGCAGCGCGAACCCACGGATGACAGGGTGCCGAAAATCCGTGGGTTCGCGCTGCCATCCGTGGGCTCAGTGGTAATTGCGGCACTCCAAATCTAAAAGTAGACGCAGCATTAAAACAAATCCTGCTGCTGTGATGACCCGTCCGGCAATTCGATTCGCTCGACGCACTCCGGCACGTCGTTGCGCGGACTGTTGACGATCTTTGACACAGGAAAGGCGGTCAGTAGATCCACAGGCGCCGGCCGCAGCAATTCGCGCAGGGAACTCGGATCGTCGCGATCCTGTTCCAGCCATGCCGCTTGCCCGTCGGGATCGAGGATCACGGGCATTCGATCGTGAATCGACCGTGTCGTCTCGTTGGCGGCCGTGGTCAAAATCGTAAACGTTTCGATCGGCCGGTCGTCGCCCTCGATCTTGCGGTTGCGTTCCCAAAGACCCGCAAGCGCCAGCACGCCGCCATCGACGGGCTCGATCAGGTAAGGCTGCTTTCCATCGGCCGTCTTCATCCACTCGTAATACCCGTCGGCGGGGATCAGACAACGTCGACTGGCAAACGCTTTCTTGAACGACGGCTTTTCGTGCACCGTCTCGCTGCGGGCGTTGATCATCCGATTGCCGATCGCCAAATCATCGGCCCAGGACGGAACCAGCCCCCACCGCAGCATCACCCACTCGCGTCGAGGGCCATCGGCGGCGGCCCGCACGCAAGACACCTGTTGGGTCGGCGCGATGTTGTACCGCGCGGTGCTTTCATACTCGGCCGCCTTCGCGGCAATCTCCTCTTGCGACCACAGCGGCAAGAACTCTTGCGTCCACGCGGCCGAGGGAGTGCGAAGATTGATGCGACCACACACGATAAAGAGTCCCCAATTTGCGGTTAGCGGTAGGGCGCGAGCCCTCCGGTCCGCCAACGCGTTTGCAACGCCTCCACCGCACGGCTCACGCCGTTCCGCTAACGCCGTCGGGGCCCCAACCAAGTGTATCAATTTGCGTGTTGCAAAATGCACCGGTTGCCGCATGGTCTCGGCACCGCCTCTGGCCCGAATCAGCCCGATCAAGACGCGGGAAAACACCGTAAAAGTGGCGATCGACGCCGCCTCCAGCGCCGACCGCCTAGCCGTCGTTCATCCCCTGGGGAAGGGTTTTTCGAGGCCGGGAGTTTTGAAAAGCAAACCGGATGCCAATCGCCACCCGCGACATTCTGCACAAACGCACTACAATCCTGGCGAAAACAGCTGATTCCCCCGATAGGACCCGCAAGCCTTGAATTTTCGACTTCTCAGCCGTGTGCTTGGCATCGTCTGTCTGCTGATCGGCGGATCGATGAGTTTCAGCCTGCCGTTTGCGTTTCCGTTGCTGGCCAACCGCACCCATCTGCCTGCGGCCGAGGCGTTGGAACGCGAGGGGATTCGCGGCCTGGTCTTGAGCATGGCGATCAGCTTGTTGGTCGGGACGCTGTTGCTGGTCAGCGGACGCGGCAATCGCGGTAAACCGCTGTTTCGCAAGGAAGCGATGGCCGTCGTCGGACTCAGTTGGGTGCTGGCGACCGTGTTGGGCGCGTTGCCGTATTACTTGGCCGGAACCGAAATCGCTGCCGATCAACCGATCACGTTCATCGAAGCGATGTTCGAATCGCAGTCCGGCTTCAGCACGACCGGCGCGACCATCCTGACGGACTTGGAGAACCCGAGCTCCGTGCCGCACTGCATCCTCTTCTGGCGCAGCTGGACGCACTTTCTGGGCGGACTGGGGATCGTCGTGTTGTTCGTCGCCATCCTCGGTCAAGGATCTGCGGGCAAGGCGATGGTCCGCGCCGAAATGCCGGGACCGAGCAAAGAAGGCAGCATGCCCCGGATGCAACACACCGCCCTCGTCTTTGCCGGTATCTACTGTGGCCTCAACGCGATCCTGACGGCGATCTACATGCTCGAAGGCATGACGCTCTTTGACGGACTCTGTCACGCCTTCGGAACCATGGCCACCGGTGGGTTCAGTACCTACAACCGATCCCTGGGCGGATTCGACAGCCCACTGATCGAGTACACCACCATCGTCTTCATGATCCTGGCCGGCACCAATTTCACCTTGCTGTATTTAACCCTGATGGGCGGGCCGCGGCAGCTGTTTCAAGATGTGGAGTTTCAAACCTTTATCGGAATCATCGCCGGACTGAGCGGGTGTATTTTGCTGTTCGGAATGCGCGCCGGTGACGTCGGCTTTGAATCCCTCGGGCAAGGCTTTCGCAACGGGCTGTTTCAAGTCGTCTCGGTGATGACGACCACCGGCTACGGGACGGCCGACTTCGATCGCTGGAATAACTTTGCCCGCGGCAGCCTGCTCGTGTTGATGTTCATCGGCGGATGCGCCGGCAGCACCGGCGGTGGAATGAAAGTCATTCGGCACGTGCTGTTCTACAAAATCCTGCTCCGCGAGATCGAACTTTCGTATCGTCCCCGCGTCGTCCGGCTGATTCGGATCGGCGGCACCACCGCCGACGATCCGGCGATGCTCCGCGGCATCATGGTCTACTTCTGTTTGATCCTAGGAATTTTCATCGCCTCATGGATGCTGTTGGTCACCTTCGAACCGAGCTCGACGTGGGGCTATTCCGAAGAATCAGCGGAGATGGTCGAAGACAACACGCTGGACGAAAAACTGCTCGATTGTGCCAGCGCGGTCGCCGCCACGCTCAACAACATCGGCCCCGGACTGGGTGTCGTCGGCGCGACTCAGAACTACGCCGGATTCAGCCAAGGCGCCAAGTTCCTGTTCGTCTGGTTGATGCTGCTCGGTCGCGTCGAAGTCTTCAGCGTGCTGGTGTTGGTCTTCCCGACCTTCTGGCGAAGGACGTAATCAACTCCGCCGGAACCTCGTCGGGCCAATCGCCCGTCAATCGAATCTTGCGGACGGTCACGTCACACTTCTCGTGGCGGTAAATGCCCGGTCGTTCGTGACCGCGGACCGGGATCGCTGTGAGCGGCTGATCGTTCAGCGTCAGTGACAACTGATCGCCGTCGCGTGACATGACCAACGTATTCCAAGCGTCATCCTTCGGCACGTTGTCCGCCGCGATGGCCGAATAGGGCGGGTCGACGTTTGCCACATTGATGAACCCGACCGATGCCAAGTCTCCGTTAGCGCTGATCCAATCCGGTGTCGTTCCCTCCGGCCCCAATCGCATCACCGTTCGTCCGATCGTCGGTGAGAACTCCGTTTCCCCGGTCTTCCAATAAAAATCGATCTCGATCGATTCCCCATTCTGAATCGGTCGCAGGTATTCGATGTGACTGGCCGACTCGCTCGCCCGGCCACCGGAACTGGCACGCTTGCCGTTGTAGTGCAATTGTCCCTCGCGAACACTCCACCCATCCGCCAAAGGCCCCTTCGCCAAGTCCGCTTCCATCTTTTCACGGAACTTGAGGATCGACTGCTCGTTTTGCTTCGGCCCGATCGGGAGCAACATTTTTGGAATCGACTTTCCACGTGTCAGCACGCCCCAGCCACGCATGGTCGGATCGATCAAATTGACTTCGTCGGGGATCGTGGGTGATCCCGAGAATCGCACGTCACGAAACTTCGTCGTGCGGAACTTGTGGTGATGGACCGAGACGAAGGGATACGACCCCGTCGCCGTGTCAGTGACATAGGGCTCGCCATTGCACAACGCTTGAACGCGATCGGCCGAGACTGAAACCGCTTCGACGTTGGGCTTGCCATGGCGTATCGCGCCGACCTTGAACTCGACCAGTCCGCGATTGCCCATCCCCAAAATCTTGGCCGTTTGTTGCCATCCGTTGCCTTGGTAGATCACACCCCCATAGGCGATGTCGGCTTCGCCCCAGCCCCCGTCTTCGATCTCCGCCGAGAACGTGAACGAACCGCTCAGCGGATACTTGAACATCAAGTGCGACTGTTCATACCCACTGGTCCCGCTGATCCAGCCTTCGGGACTGACGGCATAGAGCGGCGGCAATCGCACGTTATCACCGCGATAACGCGCGGAGATTGGGACGACATCAAAATGTTCCAACGGGGAATCGGTCGTCGCGCCCGCCGCGCGACCGACGCCCATCTTTGCCGTCGCGCGGGCCACGGCAGAAACCATAAAGTTTCGTTGTCCGCGAATCGCGTAGGTTTTCACGTTGCGGATCATCGGTTCCGCAATCGCGACCGGAAGCCCCGCTTCAACCGCACGAACGATCAAATGCGTCTCCAATGCCGGGAACCGAAGACTCTTGTCGTTTTGTTTGGGAAGGTTTTGGGCCAACCGATCACCAACCGCGCGCAACGTCGGTGCGATTTCATTGAGCACCGCATCGGTTTCGTCGTCGTTCGATTTGGCCGCCGCCAATCTTAATAATGCCGCCGCCATGTCAGCTTCATCACCGACGGCTTGTCGATTTCGCTGAAGATGCTCCATGACCGACTCGGTTTGCCCCGCCGCGACTGCGGCATCGATCAACATCACCAACGAATTGACAACCGGATAGTCCTCGGTGCTGGTCGGAAGATTGATGACTGCATCGAGCTTCGGGTGCTGTCGTCGCACCAGCGGCGGCGGAATCTCGTAGCTGACCAGCGCGTCGAAGTACGCGATCGGATGGTCACCGTCGCGGCCGAACGTCAGCTTCTGCAACAACTCGATTTGCTTGTCGGTGGGCAACTGTGAGATCGCCAGACAGACGTGGGATTCAAACCGATTGGAATAGTTGCGTTGGGTGTTGAAATGCTTGGTGATGGCTTGGCGGAAAACGGGATCCATCTGATCGGTCAATCCGTCATCGATCATGCTGACCGTCATCCGCTCCAGGGCGCGCCGCTTGTAATCTTGCAGGTCGACTCCACTGGGGTAGGGCTGCGTCTCGATCGTGTCCAACTCGGATTGGATGTAGTCGTCGATGACTTGGATATCGCCGCTGGCCTTGGCGATCGCCACGTACCGCAGCGCGAGCCGCCGGCGGATTTCGCGGTGCCGGTTGGCGGTGTAGCTGTCTGAACCGATCAGCGATTCGGTGCGCCGGAGCAATTCAGCCACATGCTTCGTGACCTCAGCCAAACTTGCATCACCTTTGTTTTTCGCATCGCTAATCAAATCCGACGCAACGATCGGCCAGATCGCGTGCATCACCCGATCGACCACTTCCGACTTCTTTTGTGACTCACTGGCCATCTGGCTGGTGATCGTCGTGACCGGCCCGCTGCCGGCGGGTCTTTGCCCCAGCGGAGGAAGTTCTTTGCCGATGGATTCAATCAGGCGATCCAGCGACGTGGCCAGACGCTCCATTTGACCGGAGGCAAAGGCGAGTTGAACCAACGCGATCGACAACTCCACGTTTTGCTCGGCCGATGCCAAACGTTTCTCCAGTGTCGCCGCAACCTCGTCGGCTCGACCGCTGGCCGCCGCCGCAGTGGCCAGCACCATCGATGCCGAAGAGACGACGATGTCGTCATCGGATCGGATCCGGTCGTAGGAAGACGTCGCAATCTTTTGGGAATAGTCGAACACCGTGCCGGGCCGATTGGCCGGGGCGAAAATCTCCAGGTAGGCATCGGTCACACGGCTCATCGCCTGGCGATCGACTTGCCGGTCGCGATCGCTCTGGTAAGAACTGAGCTTGAATTCAAACGGAACGCCCATCGCTTGGGACAACGCATCGGTCACGGCGTCAACCTTGTCGGCCAACAGATCCATTTCCGTCTGCTGTTCGCGAGAGCTGAACACCGGCTGATTGCGTGACGAAGTGATCGCAAACGCATCGCCTCCGGTCGACAATTTGCGCAGCGGCGGGCCGTTTTGTAACGCCAATTGCAAGGCCCGCATCGAGGTGTCGATCTCACCGGCCTTGGCGGCGTCCTTGGCGACCTGCAAACACCGATCGACCGACGCTTGCGACAGCGGCGCATTCGGTTGGGACTGGGCGGTGATCAAATCCAAGATTCGGGAAATGGACTGCGACGCGTCTCCGCTGATCTCCGCCAACGCCAACGCGATCGACGAGTCGTTGGCGGATTCGGCCACCTTGCTGAGGTAGCCGACCAATCGCGCACCGATCTCATGGTCGGCTTTGTTCTCCGATCGACTGGCCGCCCGCGCGACCGGATACAGATCAAACAGTGCGGTCGCCTTGACGCGGTCGATGGTCTGATTGTTCTCGTCGGTCAGTTCCGACTCGGCCGGCAAACGTTCGAACAACGTGTCGGCAAGCGAGGTCGTGGAATCATCGCCCAGGTAACAGGCCGTCATCAACTGCAGCGCCGCCAA
>NZ_JBFHKV010000332.1:0-7800 GCF_041595215.1 Stieleria sp.
ATGGGGGCAAAACGATGGGGGCAGAATGATGGGGGCAGAATGATGGGGGCAGAATGATGGGGGCAGAATGATGGGGGCAGAATGATGGGGGCAGAATGATGGGGGCAGAATGATGGGGGCAGAATGATGGGGGCAGAATGATGGGGGCAGAATGACGGGGGCAGAATGATGGGGGCAGAATGATGGGGGCAAAACGATGGGGGCAGAATGATGGGGGCGGAATGATGGGGGCGGAATGATGGGGGCAGATTTGACGCCGGGTTGCGATCGGCCTATAAGCTTGCGCACGGAAGTTCAAGCCGCCGCCCTGGGGAAGGGGCTGCCGGCGTTCCCCCGGAAACCGAGTCGAATGTGACGTCCCGTGAGCTTTTTTAAGATCGAGCAATACGCGCAGTCCGCCGAAGGGATTGTCTTCGACTATTCCAACGCGCCGTTCAGTCTGCTGTTTGTTGGCGGATTGTTGGTGTTGTACGTCGTGATGGCGGCGCATCGGACGCGTCGAGGCCAATGGTCCAGGTCTCAGTGGCAGAAGATCGCGATTGAATTCGGGGTTCCAACGGTTTGTGTTGCGATCGTGGTGGCGATGTCGTACGAGCGGCAAACGCTTGTCGGACGGTTCGATGCAGCCGACGTGGTCCGCAGCGATCGATCGGTGTTCCACTGGATGGCCCCCGAGGTTTCTCGAATCCCGGTCGCGGACGTGCGGGCGATTCGCATCGACAGTGTCGATTGGCAGAACACACGCAACGGCAGCCCCGATGGTCCTGTGCGAACGACCTATTTCATTCGATTGGACGTCGCCGGAGAACGGGTGATTCTGCTGGTGGGCAGCTCACGCGACAGAGTGCACACCGAAACGGTCGCAGGCCAGTTGGTCCGCTTTCTTCGCGCCCATCCCGATCATCAACCGCGCGGGTTCTACGAGCGGTTGTAGGGCCGACCCGAACGGGTTGGGGCTTCCGTTATCCGTTAGCGGCAGGGCGCGAGCCCTCCGGTTTTCAACGCTGGGATCGGACGGCTCGCGCCCAATACCGCTCACTCGAGATTGATGGGCGCCCGGACGCTGGCGCGAACCGGCTGATGTCATACGAGTATCAGCCGTTTGGCGCGAGCCTACGGGCCCTGCGCTGGTCAAAACTTTGTCGATTGAGCGGTATTGGGCGCGCGCCGTTCCGCTATCACCTTCAGGGCTGCAGCTGCTGATGCGTCACGGCGTAGCCATTGAATCGACGTCGCTGCCTTTCGTCGACCGGGCGACTTGTCGTCCGTGACCGAGGGTGCCGGTGAACTGGCCGTCGCGAACGGAGACTTTTCCGCGGCAGGTGACGACGGCGGGGCGGCCGATGATCGGAAAGCCTTCGAATCCGTCGTAGTCGGTGTTCATCGTGTGTGTGGCCGCCGAGATCGTGCCTCGGTAGTCCGGATCCCAAATCACCAAGTCGGCGTCGCAGCCCGGTTGGATGCTTCCTTTGCGGGGGAACATGCCGAACTGCTTTGCCGCCGACGTCGACAGCAATTCGACGAAGCGGTGCAAGTCGATACGGCCGGTCGCAACGCCGTGGGTGTACAGCAGCGTGGGACGATGCTCGACCGACGGGATGCCGTTGGGGATTTTGGTGAAGTCGGATTCAGGCGGCTTACCCATCTCCTTTTGGCCGACAAAGTCGAAGGGGGCGTGATCGGTAGCAACGGTGCAGATCACACCGGACCGGAGCGCATTCCAAAGGTAATCTTGATGTGAGAGATCGCGGATCGGGGGACTCATCACATACTTGGCGCCTTCAAAGTTCGGACGTTCGGCGTAGGTCTTGTCGAGTACCAAGTACGGGATCACGGTTTCGAGTTTCACGTCGACCCCCTGGACTTGAAACTTCAGTGCCGCTTCGACGGCGTCTCGGCAGGACGTGTGGACGATGTAGCCGGCCGCACCGGTCATCTTCAGGAACGTACAGAAATGGTGCACCCCTTCGGCTTCCACGGCGACCGGACGCGAGGGTTCGTGAAATTCCGGGCCGGTCTTGCCTGCGGCAACCAGTGACGTTTGCAGCTGGGCGACCAGGTCGGCGTTCTCGCAGTGTGCCGTGACCACCACGCCCAAATCCTTTGCCAGGCGACAGGTGCGATAGAGTTCCTCGTCACTCACACCGAACGCGCCTTTGTAGGCCAGGAAAACTTTGAACGACGTGACGCCATCGGCAACGATGCGCCGCAGCAGTGGCTCGGTCGTCTCGTCAAACCGAGTGACGCCCATGTGAAACGAGTAGTCGCACGCCGAGAGGCCTTCCGCTTTACCTTTCCACAACTGATAGGCATCCCAGGGGTCGTCTTCGCGTGCCGGACAGCACATTTCGATCAGCGTGGTCGTGCCGCCGACCAGTGCGGCACGACTGCCGGAGTCGTACGTGTCCTTGGCGTAGGTCCCCATGAACGGCAAGTAGATGTGGACGTGTGGGTCGATGAAACCCGGAAACACATACTTGCCCTCCGCGTCGATGATCTCCACATCGCCGACGTCCGAGGTGTCGATCACGGGGGCGATCCGGTAGATCGATTCGCCTTGGATCAAGATGTCAGCGACATAACGCTGGTCGGGGGTGATGATCGTGCCGTTTTGGATCAACAGTGACATCGTACGAATGCTCCCGGCCGTGCTCGGTCCGAAAAGATCTTAGCGATTGGAAAAGCGATCCGTCGGGAACTATTCGTCAGCCAAGTCGTCGTCGGCCTCTTCGGCGGTTTGCTGGTCCGCCAGCGCCAAACGACGTCGGGCATCTCTCGCCAGCACGTAGCCTTCTTGCCCAAACACACCGGCGAGCACCAGGAACGCGCCGACCAATCCGAATTTGATTGTCCCCGACCACGTGACGAAAATAAAGGCGGCGATCCCCATGGTGGCGAACCCGAGAGCCAAACCGCCTTTGAGTGCGGCTTTCATCTGGGTGTCACGCGCCTGGATTCGAATGCTGCGTGAGACGGCATTGCGGGCCGACTGGTTGGCCAATTCACGCATCGCCGAAAGGTTGCGCGATAACTCCGGCGCTTGCGAACGTGGAACCAACGGCACGCTGTCCTTGATCGACGGTTCGACCGGATGTGACTGTTCCAACTCCGCTTCGTCCGATTCGTCCAACTCCATCGCGGAATCGTCTTGTTCGGTTTCGGCGACGGGAACGCTGGGCGGCGCTGGCGGAGCAGGCTGCTTCGGTTGATCTTCGCCTTGAACGCGTTGCAACAAACGGCTCATGTAGGCTTCGATCGAATCGTCTTCCGGCCCGTCGTCCGCGGCCACCACGGTGTCGTGTTCGGACACCAGAGCGGTCTGCGACGTGAATTCCTCTGCGGCGGCGTCGCGGTCGAGGTCGTCTTGCGGCTGATCGAAAGATTCCGCCAGACCGGTCGCGTCGTTTGCCAGTGGTTCGTCCTGGTGGGGAGACTCCAGGCTCCAGGCGTCGGATTCGCCATCGGATTCATCGGCGGAGAACTCAATCTCGCTGTCCATCACGAAAGTCGCGTGATGGCCCTCCTCGACGGAGTCCTCGGATTCCGCTGATTCAGCGGAGACATCGTCGGCGTAGGAGTTGTCCTGATAGGAGTGATCGTCATACGAGCTTTCATCGTATGCGTTTTCTTCGTCTGCGTTCGCATCGCTGTGTTCTTGCGGTGCTTCGTCGTCGCCGGCCAAGTCACGGATCAGCATCGCCGCCAGGCTTCCGGCGGGTGGTTCAGCGTCCTCGACGGTTTGGTCTTCCGCGACCGCTTCGTCTTCTTCGCCGTGAAGCAGTGAATCCAGCCCGGATGATACGCTGTCGTTCCCGTCGTCGGTGACACCGTCCCACTGCTGTGTCGCCTCATAGTCGTTGGCTTCACCGGATTGCTCCGCATCGGTCTGCCACGATGACTGGTCCCATGCATTCGCTTCCAGGCCCGCCTGTTCAGGTTCGGCCTGTTCGGGTTCTTGATCGAGCACCTGTTCGGGTTCTTGATCGAGCACCTGCTCGGGCGACTGTGTGTCGTCATCGCTAGACGACTGGACATCGCCGCCGGGCATGAAGGCGGACCAATCCAGTGGCGACTCTTGTTCGGTCGTCGATTCACTCGAGAAGTCGTGTGCGATGTCGACGTCCGCCATGTCGCCGGCCGAAGGATCGGTGTCGCTATGGTCTTGGGGGCCATGGTCTTGGGGGTCTGCCCAGGCCGATTCTGACTGCGGTGCTTCGTAGTCCGAGATGGCTTGTTCGACGTTGTGTTCGATCTCATCGATCGCGCCATCGATCGCCTGCTCGGGCAATTCATCGTGCCAGGAAACGCTTTGATCGGTTGCCGCTTGACCTTCGGACGGTGTTTCCGCGGTGGCGTCGGAGGCTTGTGGGTCGTCGGCCGTGGGATCGGCCGCATCGGAAAGCGATTCGGTTTGCGACCAATTCACCGGCTCTGATTCGCCGCCTTCGAGAGAGCCGTCGTCGTACCCTTCCTCGTATCCCCGTTCCTCGTACAGATGGCTGCTTTGTTCGACCGATTGTTCGGACTCCAACCGCCAGCGATTTTCACCCGACTCGACAAATTGTTCCGTTGCTGGACTGGGGCTGTTGGCCGGTTCCAAGTCGGTTGCCTGAGCGAATCCCTGGAGATGTGCTTCGGCGGTTTGCTGTGCCGAGGCGATTTCATCACGCAGTTGTTCGATCTCGTGACGCAGCGCCGACTCGCTTTCTTGTCGCTCGGTTTCCAAACGCGAAACGGTTTCGGCGTGTGTTTCTCGCAACCGCTCGATTTCCTGGCGGGCCGAATCGAGTTCCTGTTCCAGGATCCGGAACTGTTCCGAATCGATCACCGCCTGGTTGGACGTTTCGTGATCGTCGTCGCCGGAGGAGGATTGCGCCAGCTCGTAGGAGAGCGCTTCGTTAGCGGATTGAAGCTGGCCGAGTTCGACGTTTGCCGCGGCCAGTTGGATCGACAGGTCTTCGATCGTCTGCCGCAGCTGGTCGCATTCTTGCGTCCAGGATTCTTGCTGCGCCGATTGATTGTTTTTGGTTTGGTCGACCAGCAATTCGAGCTGTCGGATCGACGCGTTGGCGCCTTCTTGGTCGATCCGCAACTGGGACGCTTCTTGCGTCGCTTCGGTGACGTTTTCTTGCAACTGGCGAATGTTCTCGCGCAGTTCTTCGGCAACGGCTTCGGCATCGGTGCGGGCCGCTTCGGCGGTTTGGCGAGCGGCCTCGGCTTGGGCACGGGCTTCGTCTGCCTCGGCCCGGGCCTCTTCGGCGGACGCATGCTTGCGATGCAGTGCGGCGATTTCCTCGTCCGTCGACCGCTCGCTCTCTTCACGATTCTCTTGAATCTTGGCGAGTCGTTCTTCGAGTTCGGCGATCCGTTTTTCGTTGTACGCTTGTTCTTCTTCGGCAGCCCGACGCGATTGTTCTGCGTCTTCGCGCGTCGCCTGAAGCTCCTGACCGGTCGCGCGCAGCTTCTCGCTCAACTCATTCTGGCACTGTTTGCTCTCCTCACGGATGCGGGCCAGTTCTTCGCGTGTGGATTGTAGATCCGCCGACACTCGCTCCAGTTCGCTCTCGGTCGCCTGGCGTTTGGCTTCGCTTTCGGCAACGCTGTCGATCGCTTGGTCACGCGCCGCTTCCAGTTCACTCCGCAGTCGCTCGTGCTCTTGTTGTTCACGCTTCTCGCGGGCCTGCAACTCGCTGTGTCGTTCCCTCAGTTCCGTCAGTTGTTCGCTGAGCGTGGAAAACTCATCGCGCATCCGACCGACGGCATCGCTGGCCGATTGAGCCTGTTGCTGGGTTTGTTCCAGCTTTCGCTGCGCCTCGGCGGCATGCTCGGCATACTGCTCTTCACGCTGTTGCCATTCGGCCTGGCGTCGTTCGAGTTCCGCTTGCCGCTCACGCAACAAGTCACTCTTGTGCTGCAACTCGGCTTCCTTTTCTTGCAGCGCCTCGCTGGTTTCGATCTCTCGCATCCGCAGCGATTTCAGTTCTTCCTGGGTCGCCGCATAGGTCTCTTGGATCTCGCGGACGGCAGCTTCCTGGGCCAGCAGATGGCTTTCGCGATGCTGCAGGGATTCGGCGCGACTCCACAGCTCCGTTTCGCGGCCGTGCAATTCGGTCTCGCGTTGATCGCAACGGCTCTCGCGCACTTCGCATTCGGCGTGCCGCGCATGCCACTGCTGGCTCAACTGAGTCAGCCGCTCGTGCAACACCGATTCGCGGGTTTCCAACGAGGCGTGTCGCGGTGCGGACGATTCGGGTGCGGCAAGCAACTCGAATCGATACTGGCCCATGCGGATGATGTCACCCAGGCGAAGCACCGATTCGGTGACCCGGTTGCCGTTGCATTCCAGCGGCACCGAATAGGCGCGCATCAAAATTCGGTGTGCGTCACGCAGCAGGACGGCGTGCATGGGGCGGAGCGATTCATCATCCAGCCGGATCGAGCACCCTTCGCCGCTGCCGAAGGTGTAGCGGTTGCCGGTCAGTCGCAGCCTGCGGACCGGAGCGCCGGGGCGAATCACACGGAACTCCAAAGCCGTCTGGCCCGTCGCCGGAATCGACCGCGATCCCTCCAGCGACGCTCCGCCAGCGGTCAGGCCGCCGAGCCGCGGCAGCGTCTCGGTCAACGCGTCGGGGATGATCCCGATCCGCGAGGAGTCGTCGTCGCGCAGGTGTCCCGCCGAGGCCACGAACTTGATGTCGTGGTTGGACTGATGCAGATCGGTGGGGCTCGAGGGGCCGTCGTTTTGGTCGTTCATCACGACACGTTCCTTGCGTCTTTGCTTGCAAAATTGCCTGGATGGGGTCGTTGCCGACAGACAAGACCGTTTTCAGAGTTTCGGACAGAGCGGTCGCTGGGGTGAACCAAAATCACCTGATCTGTGCGGTTTCAGTTCTCAACGGTCGTCCAAGCGGCTCTTGAGGGTGGTGGGCGGACCCCAACGCAAACTGTCTCGTCGCAAAAGCGGATTTGGAGCGAGCGAAATTTGCGGAATATCGCAAAAATGGTTGCTCTGGCGCCCTTGATGGGGCATAAGGGGGAATTCGTTGTCTTTCAAGGGTGACTTTACGAGCGGCGCCTCTACTATTTCACAGCGGTGGTTGCCAAGTTTCAGTTCAATTGGTAGGCGAATTGCGGAACTAAAGGCTGGCAGGGCTCGTAAGACCGACAGGCATACATAGAGATTTAGGTGATCCGATGGCAAGAAAAGACTCAATTAAGAAATTGCGAGCGACTCTCCTGAAACGACGCGACGCATTGATTCGGTCCGCCATCGGCGACCTCAGTCTCTTGCAGGGCAAACCGTCCAAGACCGGTGACGTCCTCGATGCGGTCGCCGACACGGTGCAAGCCGAATTGAACAGCCAGCTGTTGGAGGTCGAGGGGCGCGAGTTGGAGGCGATCGATGCCGCGATCCAGCGGTTGGACGAAGGCAAGTACGGAGACTGCGAGAGTTGTAAAAAGCCGATCCCACTGACGCGGCTTCGTGCGGTGCCGTACGCGCGAGAATGTATCGGTTGTCACCGACTTGCCGAGAAACGCAAGTCCCACCCGGCGGCGATGATGAGCCGGATGTTTGATTCCTACCAGGCCGACACGGCTTGACCGTATCGGTTGTGACCATTGCGTCCTGCTGTGACGGCCGAGATGCTTCGATGAAAGTCGAATCATTCGGCCGTTTTTTGATGCGCGGGCGATGACGATTCTGACTTCTCGCCGGACGAGGGATAGCGAACCGGACTGACGAAAAGTTCCTTGCCGCAAAACGACGATGCGTACAAAGCGACGCCTCCCCGTCGAACC